>DATAIN010000409.1:0-2411 GCA_036262635.1 Gemmatimonadaceae bacterium
CGATGAAGAGGAAGAAGGGGAAGATGAGGTCCGTCGGCGTCCACCCGTTCCACTCCGCGTGCTCGAGCGGGGGATAGATCGCCGCCCACGAGCCGGGATCGTTGACGAGCAGCATCCCGGCGACGGTGATCCCGCGGAAGACGTCGAGCGAGAGCAGCCGCTCACGCGTCGGCGGGGGCGCGGTCCTCGCCGGAGGGGTCGCGACGTCGGGAGTGAGTGGGCTCAGCCCGTCCGTCGTACGCGGAGCGGATGCGGTCATGACTGCTTCTCGTCTGTCGCGCTGCCGATCGTCCAGCGCCCGTTGTCGCACTTGAAGCGGAAGACGCGGAGCGGCGACGCGGTCCCCTCGAACTTCCCGCCGACGTACTGCCCGCTCAGCCGGATGACGAGCGCGGTATCGGCTTCCCGGCTCATCCCGTGCCAGGCGACCAGCAGCGAGGTGTACGGCCCGATGTCTTCCATCTTCTTCCGCACCTTCACGCGGCCGGACGAGTCCGGCGGGTAAAAATACGTGGGCCCCTTCTCCTGGAGCGCGGCGACACCGATGTCGGGGAGCGCCGAGTCGGTGAGCGCGGCACTGAGGAAGCGCTGCGGGTAGGGGCTCGCGTCCTTGATGTAGCGCAGCACCGCCTGCCAGGTCGCGCTGTCCGGCGACTGCCGGCAGGTCGACGCGGCGCTCGAGCTGCCCGAGCTTCCGCCCGAGCATGCCGCGATGATGAGCGTGGCGACGAGCAGTGCGGGGATGGCGAGAAACCTGCGGGGCTGGACGAGGGGGGTCATGGAGTACAAGCTGTTGTAGGTGTTCCGGCTTGTCGAGAGCGAGCGCGCCCATGGTGATGGTGCGCGTCGCTCGCGTTCGACTGTTCGACGCTTCCTTCGCTCCGCACGTCACGCACGCGGCACGCACACCCGGAGGCTCCGCATGATCAGCAGCGCTCACGCCGACGCCACAGTACGCACGCGGACCGCGCCGCACAGCGCGGTGCGCGAGGGAATCATCGCGGGGGCGATCGGCGCGACGGTGGTGGCCGCGTGGTTCCTCGGCGTGGACGTCGTCGCGGGTCATCCGCTGCGCACCCCGGAAGTGCTCGGCCGCGCGCTGATGAGCGTCCTCGGCCCGCGCGGGAGCGAGGGCGCGATGACGTTCATCGTCGTGTACACCGTCTTCCACTATGTCGCGTTCGCGCTGGTCGGGATCCTCGCCAGCGTGATCATCCATCTCGCCTCACGCGAGCCGTCGATCCTCGCCGGGTGCGTGATCCTCTTCGTCGCGGTGGAGATCGGGTTCTACGGCCTGGTCGGGCTTCTCTCGGAGCCGAACATCCTCGGCGAGGTCGCCTGGTACCAGGTACTCATCGGCAACCTGCTCGCGGCGGTCGCGATGGGCTGGTACCTCTGGCACGAGCACCCCGAACTAGGGAGGGAACTCGACCAGGCGCTCAGCGGTCGCGCGTAACTGCGACGTGGGAGGGCGCTCCGCGATAGACGTGGGACGTGGGAAGCCATCGCTCGCTGCGCTCGCTCGGCGACGGGGGACGGGGGACGGGGGATTCCTGCTCCTTTATCCATTCTCCTGCTCGATGGTCCGAGCGTCCCCGCGTCTCCCCCGTCCCCCGTCGCCGTGTTGACCACGGACCAGGCGAGAGGAGGGATCCCACGTCGTTGGACACCGGACGTGGGACGTGAAACGCCTAACGCGCCGAGACTTGCGCTCCCTCGATCGTATCGCTGTTCGCCGCGGCCCACTTGAAGAAGATCACCGCCATCACGCCGAGGAAGAACAGTCCGCCCGGGATCCACATGATCAGGCCCCCGAGGAGCTGATCCTGCATCGGTGAGATCCCCCAGAGGCGCGGCGCGCTCGCGTAGGCGGGGTAGAGCATCTGGTCGGCGTAGGTGATCGAGATCGCGACCAGCGACATCGGGATCGTGAGCAGGAAGCAGTAGAGCAGCTGCAGCGGATACGAGAGTCGCGGGAGCTCGGGGAGTGGGCTGAGGAGGGGCCACCACATCAGCGTCGCCGCGACCATGAACATCAGGTGCTGCGCGATGTGCACCGGGTGGTACGCCACGGCGAGGTTGTAGGCGACCGGGAAGTGCCAGGCCGTGAGGACGACGTTGAAGATCGCGAAGGCGAGCAGCGGCCGCGTGACGACGCGCGCCACCGCGGCGACGCCGCGCGAGCGCAGGCCCTGCCGGAAGAGCGAGGCCGGCGTGCCGGTGATGAGCAGGGGCGGCACGACGAGGGTGAGCACGAGGTGCTGCACCATGTGCGCGCTGAAGAGGAAGGAGTCGCTGAGGTCGTGCAGCGGCCCGTTCAGCGAGAGGAAGATCGCGACGAGCGCGGTGACGAAGCGCGCCCGCTCGGCGCGGGTCGGCGGCGGTCCCCCCGCCGGATCGGCCGCCGCCAC
>DATAIN010000410.1:0-2134 GCA_036262635.1 Gemmatimonadaceae bacterium
GATCGACATGACGAACGTCTCGGCGCTCCGCGACAAGTTCCGCGAGAAGACCGAGAAGCAGCACGGCATCAAGCTGACGTTCATGCCCTTCTTCGTGAAGGCGTGCACGATCGCGCTGCGCGAGATCCCGGTGCTGAACGCGCAGATCGACGGCGACACGATCGTCTACAAGCACTACGTGAACATGGGGATCGCGGTCGCATCCGACGCCGGACTGGTCGTGCCGAACATCCGCGATGCACACGCGAAGGGGATCATCGAGATCAGCCGCGACATCGCCGACGTCGCGAAGCGCGCCCGCGACGGCAAGCTGACGATGGAAGACCTCACCGGCGGCACCTTCACGATCACGAACGGCGGCGTCTTCGGCTCGCTGATGTCGACCCCGATCCTCAACGCCCCGCAGAGCGGAATTCTGGGCCTGCACAAGATCCAGGACCGCCCGGTGGCGTTGAACGGCCAGGTCGCGATCCGTCCGATGATGTACGTCGCGCTCTCCTACGACCATCGGATCGTGGACGGGCAGCACTCGGTGCTGTTCCTCGTGCGGGTGAAGGAGCTGATGGAGGAGCCGGGGGGGATGCTGATCGAGTAGCGCCAGATGGCTGCGGCATTGCGCTCGCACACCGCTTGAATCGTCGCAGAGCGCTCAGCGCCAGGGCCCTCGCGGCTCCCAGCGCCGCTCGAACCGGTCCCCACGACTGGCCGCAAGCAGAACGGGACCGACGAATCCGCGAAGGTCCTCCGCCAGTTCTCCGGCATCCGCGGGCGCCGCGAGCCGTCCCCGCCGCAGGAACGCGCGCCATTGGGCTGCACGTCCGGCATCTGTGAGGAACTCGCGCGACAGCACGACCGGCTCGTCCACCGGCAGCGGCGTGCCGCGTCGCCCGAACGTCGCGCGAATCGCCGCCATCAGCGGCGGTCCGTCGAAAGGATACATCCACGCGAGCGTGCGGACGTCGAAGAAGTCTTTCATGCGACTGTTCGTGAGGCCGAGCGAGATCATGGCCTCGACCTTCTCGGCGATTACCGCCTCACGCGGATAGGCGAGCACGCGGGGTGCCTGCTGCTGCGGGAGCAGCGTCGGGTACTGGATCTCGGCCTCGGCCGGCGTGACCGCATCGCCAAAGCCGATGTCGATCTGCACTGGGATCCGCGCGTTGGCGAGACGCGCCTCGAGGCGGATGCGCACGCCGCCTTCTTCATCCGCACCACGGATCGCTTCACCGCGAATGGTGGCGACGTCGAAGACGATTCCGTCGTCCACGCCGATCGCGCAGATCTCGCGTATGACCCTTTCCATCGCCGGAATGCCCGCCCGGCGATGTCCGAGCAGATCGAGATCCCACGTTGCGCGTCCTTTCTCGCCCGTCCAGAGCCGGAACAGCATCGCCCCCTTGAGGGTGAATCCTTCCGCATGCTTCGAGATGCCGAGACGGTAGAGGAAGCGCTCGATCGCCCAGTCCGAGAGCACCAGCTGGAACTCCACGCCCCGTGCTCGGCCAACGTTTTCGAGTCGCGCCCTGATCGACGCTGCGCCGAGCGGCGCGCGTTCGCCGGTCACTCCAGGCTCTCGAGGTAGGGTCGCATGACGCGGTCGACGCGCCCGAATCCCGCGACTCGTTCGAGTGCGGCGAGTCGTTTCGGGTGCTTCCGGTGATATTCGCGCAGGGCCTGAACAGCTACGTCGGTCCCGAGCTTGTTGCGGAACTTGAAGCAATCGACGACGGTCCGCGGCGCGCTGAAGACCTGAATGGAGGTGCCTCCCGCTCGATGCTTTTCGACGTCCGCCTCGAACATTGGAGGGGAGAGAAAGACGAGACGGAGCGGGGGGTAGCCGAACGTGGGACGCCAGGCCTTGTGGGGCACAGCCATCCACACCTCGAACGGATTCTGCGTCGTCAGACCGTGGAAGCGGAGCGCGGACAGGAGGCAAACCACGCCCGCAGGCACCCGTCGCGCGGCTTCTGCCAGCGACTGGCGTTCATCGTAACCGGCGCCCGGAAGCCGGTAGAGCCCGCGACCGACTCGCTCGATTTCCCCCCGCTGGACGAGGCGAGCGAGCTGCGTGCGGCTTACCCCGCCACGTTCCAGTTCGCTTGTGCGCGCAAGCCCTTGTGAGCGGAGGACTTCG
>DATAIN010000411.1:0-3294 GCA_036262635.1 Gemmatimonadaceae bacterium
CCGACGAGCGTCAGCTTCCGCGCCGGATCGCCGTGGCGCACCGCGGCGGCGGCGGCGGCGGCGCGCCGGGCGTCGCTCACCACGATCGCCGGGAGCGACGTCCGCGACTCGTCCTCGACGATCGCGGCCGCGGCGCCCTGCTGCGCGACCGCTGGGAGGAAATCATGGCCGTCGCGCGCCGACCCGCGCACCGCGACGAACAACGAGCCGGCGCGCGCGGCGCGGCTGTCGTCGGTGACCTCGTCGATCCGTGGCGGCAGCTCGCCGCGCGTGCGAACGAGCAGCCCCATCTCGCGCAGGCGATCCATGATCGCCCTGGTCTCGATGCTCATCGATCCTCGTACATGAGTCTCACCGTCGTGCCGCGCGGGACGCGCGATCCCGCCGCGGGCTCCGTCGTGCCCGGAGTCCCGCGGCCGAGCTGCACCTGAAGCCCGGCGCCGTGCAGCGCCGCCACCGCCTCGCGCAGCGGCATCCCGCGCGTGTCCGGTACGGCGACCACGCCGCGGTCGCGCCGAAGGCCCGCGACCGGCGCATCGAGCGCGACGACGACGGGCACCGCGCCCGCCGCGGAGTCCGCGGCCTGCTCGGCGCTCGAATCGCGCGCCGGCTGCGCGGTGGCCTTCAGCGACCGCGAGGCGAGCGCCCCGCGATCGAGCGCGGCATCGCGCGCGGCGAGCGCCGCCTCGAGCACGGCCTTCGTAACCGGCGCGGCGGTCACCGCGCCGTAGCCCTTCGCCGGATCGTCGAGCTTGACCACGATCACGTACTGCGGCGCGTCGGCGGGAAAGAGCCCGACGAACGACGCGTAGTACTTCCCCTGCGCGTAGCCGCCCCCGGCGTTGAGCCGCGCGGTGCCCGTCTTCCCGGCGACCGCGAAGGTCGAGAGATCGGCCTGCAGCCCCGTCCCCCGCTCGACCGCTTCACCGAGCATCGACCGCACCTGCGCCGCGATCTCGCTCGAGATCACCCGGCGCACCACGCGCCTCTCGTGATGGAAGCGCACGGTGCCGTCCGGGTCGCGGATCTCGCGGACCAGTGCGGGCTCGAGCAGCTCGCCGCCGTTCGCGACCGCGCCGTACGCCGCCGCGAGCTGGAGCGGGGTGACGGCGATCTCGTAGCCCATCGCCAGCGATGCCGCGGAGAGCTTCGACCACTCCTTCGGCGGGCGCAGCGTGCCCGACGCCTCGCTCGGAAAGGAGACTCCGGTCGGCGTGCCGAAGCCGAAGTCGCGCAGCGCCTGGTACTGCTCGCCCGGCGTCAGCCGCTCCGCGAACTGCGCGATGCCGATGTTGCTCGAGAGCCGGATCGCATCGCGAAGCGAGATCGGGCCGTTGGCCTGGTGCACGTCGTGAATCGTGCGCCCGAAGATCGTCCAGCTCCCCCCGTGGGCGTCGACGCGATCGCCGGGCCGCACGCGCCCGTGCTGGAGCAGCGCCGCGGCGACGAGCGGCTTGATCGTCGACCCGGGCTCGAACGGCTCGGTGAGTCCCGTGACGCCAGCCTTCGCCCCCTCGCGCCGGCTCGCCATCGCGAGCAGCGCCCCGTCGTGCGGGTCGAGAACGACGATGTCTCCTCCACTCGCGCCGAGCGTCGACACCGCGTCGGCGAGCGCCCGCTCGCAGATCTCCTGCAGCTCGTGGTTGAGCGTCAGGGTGACGGAGTGTCCCTTCGTCGGCGCAACGCCCGGATCGTTAGGCGCCTCGAACTTCCGGCCGCGTGCGTCGCGGATGAGCGTCGACGACCCCGCGGTGCCGCGCAGCAGCGAGTCGAGCGCGAGCTCGATCCCTTCGACCGCCGTTCCCTCGGCGTTGACCTGGCCGACCAGCCCGCGCATCCCCCCCGTCAGGGCGTAGACCCGCTCCGACACCGGCTCGCTGTACACGCCGCGCAGGGGAAGTGCCTGCGCGACGTCGGAGGGGAGGAAGCGACCGGGAATCACCACCCAGGCGCGGCGGGTGTCCGTCGCGCGCAGCACCCACTCGCGCGCCACACCCGCCGTGCCGAGCGCGCGACGGAGCACCGCCGGCCCGCGCACCTCGCGCGGCGCGATGGCGAGGCGCACCATCTCGCGACTCTCGGCGAGGCGCTCGCCGGTGGCGTCGAGCACGTCGCCGCGCGGTGCCGGCACCGGCGCATCGGTGAAATGCTGCCGCTCGGCGCGCGCCGCCCAGGCGTTCCCCTGCCAGAGCTGCACCCACACCGCGCGCCCGAGCAGGGCGCCGGCGAAGCCGAGCAGCGAGAGGTTCACCGCCCCGAGACGACTGATCCGTTTCACGTGTGGCGCAAGAAGGTCACGTGCCTAACGCTACCGACGCTCGCGCGTCGGCCGCGGCAGGATCACGACCTGGCTGTCGGTGGGAACGTGCATCTGCAACCGCTGCTCGACGATCGGGGCGAGGCGCGCCCGGCTCGACAGATCGCGGATCTCGCTCTCGAGCTGCGCACGCCGCGCCTCGAGCTGCACCCGCCGCTTGTCGAGCTCGCGCAGGTCGCGCGATCGCGCGATCCCGTAGCTCCTCCGCCAGATGACGCCCGTCGCCACGAGGAGGAAACCGAGGAGGACGAGCGCGAGCAGACGGCCGCGCCCGCTCCCCTTCCCACCCTTCCGGCGCGGTCCCGCGGCGGGGGACTTCGCGCGGCTAGCCGGCATTGCGGAATCCGCGCAGCTTCGCGCTGCGCGACCTCGGGTTTCGCGACGTCTCCTCCTCGCCGGCGACGATCGCCTTTCTCGTCAGCAGCGTGCCGAGCGCCTCGCCGCGGCAGGTGCAGACCGGCTGGCGAGGGGGACAGACGCAGGCCGTCGCCCAGTCGCGGAAGACGTTCTTGACGATCCGGTCCTCCCCGGAGTGATAGGCGATCACGGCGAACACCCCGCCCGGCGCGAGCCGCTCACGCAGCGCGGGGAGCGCCCGCTCCAGATCGCGCAGCTCTCCGTTCACCGCGATCCGCACCGCCTGGAAGATCCGCGCGAAGTCTCCCGCGTCCGTGCGCGGTCCGAGCGCGCCGCGGATCGCGTTCACGAGGTCGTCGCTCGTCGTCAGGGGACGGGTCTCGCGCCGGCGCACGATCTCGCGCGCGAGACGCCCCGCCTTCGGCTCGTCGGCGTACTCGCGGAAAATGCGCGCGAGCTCAACCTCGCGCTCCTCGGCGAGCAGCCCCGCCGCGTCGGTGTCGGCATCGTTTCCCATCCGCATGTCGAGGGGCGCGCCGGGCCGGAAGGAGAATCCGCGCGACTCGTCGTCGAGCTGTCGCGAAGAGACGCCGAGGTCGAGGAGGATTCCGTCGAACTCC
>DATAIN010000412.1:0-1562 GCA_036262635.1 Gemmatimonadaceae bacterium
CGCGCCGAGCCGGAGGTGCATGCCGGGGTAGATGCCACCGAGCGTATCGGCGAGCATCAGCTCGCGCCCGCCGCTCGACTGCGCCGTCACGAAGGGCGTGACCGACGCGAGGACGACGACCTCGTCGCGGCCGATGCCTCCGCCGTACCGCGCCGCGGCCCCCCTCGCGATCCGGTACCAGCGGTGCGGCGCGAACGGTGTATTCCCCCAGTGCGACTGGTTCAGCACCGAGTCTACGGCGTCGCGCAGGTCCGCCGCTCGATAGGGGCGCTCGAGCGACGACAGCCGCGGCAGCGCGCCGCGTGCGACGAGCGCGTCGATCGTCGGCATCGCCGGATCGTCGAGCGGGATGTAGCCGCCTTCCTGCGCGCCCGCCGGGGCGCTCGCTGCGAAAGCGAGCGCGAGGAGCACCGCGGCCGCGCGCAGGCCTAACGGTACCAGCGGACCCCCTTCGCCCTCGGCGTGAGCACGAGGGCGGGAGCGGGGAAGCGGTAGTAGCTCAGCTCGTGCTTCACGCGCTTCCAGACCGGATGGTTGCCGGGAAGCTTCTCCGGGTCGATGTCGAGCGAGAGCACCCATTCGCGCTTCGCGCTCATCGAGCGGCCGTCGGCCGGGTTTACCCAGTCGGTGATCGAGTGGCCGAGCGAAGCCCGCAGCATTCCCGGCCACCACCGCTGCGCCGGCTCAGGCAGCAGCGCGTCGACGTCGAACGAGAGCCAGTACGTCTGACCGGAGTAGTCGGTCGTCGGCCGGAGCTCGCTCCCCTGCGCGCGGCCGAACTTCCTCGACGCCGCCGTCCTGAGGTACGAGATCGTCGGCTTCACCGCGCGCAGCTTCGGCTGGTACTGCTGCGCCACCACCAGCCCCGCGCCGGCGGTGTTCGCGGCGAGGTCCGGGGGGGAAAAGCCGTATTTCTCCTGCGCTCCGTCCCAGAGCTCGATCTGGAGCTGGAACGCCGCCGCGTAGGCGGCGCCCCACCACGCCGCCTTGCGCTCGCCGACGCACGCGCCCTCGAGCAGGTCGCCGCCCAGCCGCGCCAGATGGAAGCCGCCCCACGCGTGGCCGAACTTGTCCTGCTCGCGGAAGGGCTCGTGCCGCTCCCAGTTGATCCACATCCGGTCCGCGCGCTCCCCCGACCACCAGGCGCGCCGGAAGTACTCGTGTAGCGCGACGTTGCTTCCCACGAACGTCGCGCCGACGGCGGCGCGCGACGAGACGCGATAGGCAGCGCCCTCGCAGCGCGCCGACTGCGCGCGCGCGACACCCGCAAGGATGGCAAGAGCCGCGACGATCGCCCACGCGCCTCGCCCAGCGGGTCTGCTCACCGCGTCTCCACGTGCTGGTGGTACGCGTCGTACGCGTCGAGCACTTCGTCCACGCTCACCGTCGCCGCGCCCAGCTTCCCGACCTCGACGCCGGCGGCGAAGTTGGCGATCACCGCCGCCTCGCGCATCGTCGCCCCAGCCGCGAGCATCGTCGCCAGGTACGCCGTCACGGTGTCGCCCGCGCCGACGACGTCGTAGACCTCGCGCGCCGTCGTCGGGATCCGATGCGTCGTTCCG
>DATAIN010000413.1:0-7642 GCA_036262635.1 Gemmatimonadaceae bacterium
AGGTGAAGGGTTGGGACTATCCCGCGCTCGTCGAGACCTATCAGAAGATCGCGAAGACGGTGCGCCGCGAGCACGTCCCCGCGGTGGTGCACGTCGTCGAGCTGACGCAGCCGCACGGTCACTCCACGTCCGGGAGCCACGAGCGGTACAAGTCGAAGGAGCGGCTGCAGTGGGAGAAGGAGCACGACGGTCTCCTCCGCATGCGCCGCTGGATGATCGACGAGGGGATCGCGACGGCGGCGGAGATCGAGGCAGCGGAGGAGGAGGAGGTCACGCACGTGCGCGCGTCGCGCGACGAGGCGTGGGCCGCCTACCAGCAGCCGATCACCCGCGAGGCGGAGGCGATGGTCGCGACGCTGAGCGAGGTCGCGGGAGCGAGCAGCGGGGCGCGTGAGGGAGTGGAGGCATTGCGCGACGAGCTGGCGAAGCGCCGCGACCCGCTCCGCCGCGACATCGCGAGCGTCGCGCGCCGCGCGCTCTTCGCGCTGCGCGACGAGCAGGACGCCGCCGAGCCGCTGCGCCGCTGGCTCAAGGATCAGGAAGCGCCGGCGAACGAGCGCTATCACGCGCACCTCTACGCCGAGGGCGCGGACTCGGCGCTCGTCGTGCCCTCGATCCCGCCGCGCTACGACGAGAGCTCCGTCGAGGTGGACGCGTACAAGGTGCTCAACGCCTGCTTCGATCAGGCGCTCAAGCGCGACCCGCGCGTCATCGCCTTCGGCGAGGACGTCGGCAAGCTCGGCGACGTGAACCAGGGGTTCGTGGACCTGCAGGCGCGCTACGGGGAGCTGCGCGTCGGCGACGCGGGGATCCGCGAGTGCACGATCGTCGGTCAGGCGATCGGGCTCGCGATGCGGGGCTTGAGGCCGATCGCCGAGATCCAGTACCTCGACTACCTGCTCTACGCGCTGCAGATCATGTCGGACGACCTGGCGACGCTGCGGTATCGGACGGCGGGCGGGCAGAAGGCGCCCGTGATCGTGCGGACGCGCGGCCACCGCCTGGTCGGCGTGTGGCACTCCGGGTCGCCGATGGCGATGATGATCCACGCGCTGCGCGGGATGCACGTGCTGGTGCCGCGCGACATGACGCGCGCCGCGGGGTTCTACAACACCCTGCTCCAGTCGGGGGACCCGGGGATCGTCGTCGAGGTGCTGAACGGCTACCGCCTGAAGGAGCGGCTCCCGGCAAACGTCGGCGAGATGACGACGCCGTTAGGCGTGGTCGAGACCCTGCGCGAGGGGAAGGACGCGACGATCGTGACCTACGGCGCCTGCTGCCCCGTCGCGCTCGACGCGGCGAAGCTCCTCGAGGGCGCGGGCGTCGACATCGAGGTGATCGACGTGCAGTCGCTGCTCCCCTTCGACCGCGAGGGGCGGATCGTCGAGTCGCTCAAGAAGACGAGCCGCGTGCTCTTCCTCGACGAGGACGTGCCCGGCGGGGCGACGTCGTACATGCTGCAGGAAGTGCTCGAGCGGCAGGGCGGCTTCCACTGGCTCGACGCGGCGCCGAGGACGCTCACCGCGGCGGCGCACCGGCCCGCGTACGGGCGCGACGGCGACTACTGGTCGAAGCCGGGGGTCGAGGACGTCGTCGAGGCGGTCAGCGCGCTGATGCGGGAGTAGCCCCGGCCCCCGCCTCGCTGTACGGCGCCGCGGCGGCGCCGGCGGGAAGGCGCAGGGTGAACATCGCGCCGCCCCCGCGCGCCTCGCCGACCACGAGATCGCCGCCGAGGAGGTGGGCGAGCTTGCGGCTCACCGGGAGTCCGAGCCCCGTGCCCCCCTTCCGGCGCCGGTGCGACTGGTCGAGCTGCGTGAACGCGTCGAAGACGCGCTGCCGATCGGCGACGGTGATCCCGGGCCCGGTGTCGCTGACGCTGAAGACGACGTCGCTGCCCGCGCGCGCGACCTCGAGCGAGACATGCCCCGCATCGGTGAACTTGAGCGCGTTGCCGAGCAGGTTGATGAGAATCTGCCGCAGCTTCGTCGCGTCGGAGCGGATCAGGACGACGTCCGCGGGCAGCACCATCTCGAGACCGAGCGATTTCGTCCGCGCCTGCGGCTCGAAGAGCGCCTCGACTTCCCGCACCAGCTCGTTGACGTTCACCGTCTCGACGAGCAGCGTCTCCTTGCCCGCCTCGACGCGCGAGAAGGTGAGGATCTCCTCGATGATGCTCATCAGATGGCGCGCGGCGCTCTTCACGCGGCCGAGATAGTCGCGCTGCAGCGGCTCGACGGGGCCGACCATCTCTCCCTCGAGCAGATCCATGTAGCCGACGATCGCCGCGAGCGGGGTGCGCAGCTCGTGGCTCATCGAGGCGAGGAACTCCGACTTGGCCTGGCTCGCGACCTCGGCGCGTTCGAGCGCGTCGCGCAGCTCGTTCTCGCGCGCGACTCGCTCGGTGACGTCCTGGACGAGCGCGACGACGCCGACGTTCCGTCCCTCGCGCACCCAGGGCATGATCCGCGCGCTCTGCTGCATGCGCGCGAAGCCGGGGTGTCCCGCGGGTGGATCGAGCGGAAGGAGGAAGCCGTGGAACTGCTGCGACCAGACGATGGTCGCCCCGTCGAGCGCGCGGCGGAGGGCCGCTTCGGCCTGGCTCCCCTTCAGCTCCGGAAAGACCTCGAGCACCGAGCGGCCGATCGCGGTCGCGGGCTCGATCCCGCTCGCCGCGGCCAGCCAGCGATTCCACCCACGGACGACGAGCTCGCGATCGAGGGTGACGACCCCCACCTCGAGGACGTCGCCCATCTCGTGGAGCACCGAGCTCGCCGCAATGCCGTCCTCGCGATCCCCCGCATTCTCCACGCTCACCCCTCCCGCGCGCTGAGCGCGCGCGTGATGAGCGAGAGCGAGGTCATCCCGACCGCGATGATGAGGTAGCCGCCGACCTCCCCTTCCGTGAGGCGGAAGCGGGTCGCCGCGATGAGGGCGAAGCGCAGATCCTCGTTGTCGACCAGCAGCGAGGAGAGCAGCCCCTCGAGCGACTCCACGTGGATGCGCGGCACCGAGAAGGACACCGCCACGTGGAGCATGTCGCCGAACGCGCTGAGGCATGCGCTGAGGATCACGTTGCCGACTTCGGCCAGCACCTCGCGCGCCGACTGGTCGAGCCGTCCGCCGAGCGCGACGCCGCCCTGCGTCATCAGGCCGGCGAGCCGCGTCGCGCTGTCGTACTGCAGCACGAGCACCGCGTCGCCCGTCACCGAGCCGCGGAAGATCTGGTGCACCGTCGCGAGATCGCCCTCGAGGAGGCCGAGCAGGCGGCTGTGCATCTCCTCGATGGGGCAGACCCAGAGGCGCGGGAGATCGACGATGATGCGCTGCGACGTGAGCTCGGAGAGCGACGCCGCGGCGCGGTGCAGCCCGATGTTGAAGAGCTCCGTGAGGGCGTCGGTGTCGAGCGGCTGAGTGGTCACGCGGCCGGCTCCTCGACGAGCTCGCGCACCGTGCCGACCAGCTCCTCGGGAGACACCGGCTTGCCGAGGAAGCGCAAGGCTCCCGACTCGGCGACCATCTTCCCCGTCGAGCGCTGGACGTCGGCGCTGATCACGACGACGCGCGCCCCGGCGTGCAGCTCGCGGAACTTGCTCAGCACGTCGAGCCCGCCCATGTCCTCCATGGTGAGGTCGAGCAGGACGAGATCCGGGTGATGCAGGAAGAAACCCTCGAACGCCGCCATCCCGCTCGCCGCCTCGACGACGCTGTAGCCCGCGCTCTCGAGGATCTTGCGATGGGTGCGCCGGGTGTAGCCGGAGTCGTCGACGATCATGATGGTCGCCATCTCAGATCATCTCCGCGATGACGCCCGGCAGCTCGTCGAGCGTCGCCGTCCGGTCGGACAGCGACGCTTCGTCGACGGCGCGCGGCATCCCGTACACCACGCACGAGGACTCCGCCTCGGTCGCGATCCGGCCGCCGTTCGCCTTGATGTGCGCGGCTCCGAGGAGCCCGTCGTTGCCCATGCCGGTCATCACGATGCCGAGGACCCGCGACCCGAAGACGTCGGCCGCCGATCTGAAGAGAACGTCCACCGCCGGACGATGTTGCGTGTCCAGGGGACGCAGGTCAAGGTGCGCGCGCACTTCGCCCTCCGGGCCGCGCACGAATGTGAGGTGACGCCCCGCGGGCGCGAGCCACACGACGCCGCGCTGGAGAACCGCCCCTTCCTTCACCTCCACTACCTGGAGGTGCGAGATCTCGTCGAGGCGCTGCGCGTACATCTCAGTGTAGCCTACCGGCATGTGAAGCACCATCGCGATCGGCACCGGAAAGTTCGCGGGCAGGCGCGGGATGAGCTGCCGCAGCGCCTGGGGCCCTCCGGTCGAGATGCCGATGACGACGATCTCGGCGTGTGCGGCCGCGGGCGCCGCGACGGCAACCGGCGCGGCGCGCCCCGCGCGGCCCCGCGCATGGGACATGTCCGCCTGCGCCGCCGCCTCGACCTTCGCCACCAGCTCGTCGGCGATCTCGTAGACGCGGTCGGTGGCGAGCGCCGTCGGCTTCTGGACGAAGTCCACGGCGCCGGCCTCGAACGCCTCCATTGCCATCTCCCCGGACTCGTGCGCGATGCTGCAGATCACCGTCGCCACCGGCCGGCGCTCGCTCTGGCGCCGCAGGAACTCGACGCCGTTCATCCGCGGCATCACGAGATCGAGGGTGATGACGTCGGGGTTCAGCCGCTCCGTGAGATCGAGCGCGTCCTCCCCGTCGCGCGCCGCGCCCACCACCTGGATGTTCGGGCTGCGCGAAAGCATCTGCGCGACGACCTTCCGCACGAACGCGGAGTCGTCCACCACCAGTACGCGAATCGGACTCGCCATGCGTTACAGCCTCGGATAGGCGCCGGCATCGGCGCGCAATGCCGGCGCGACACGCGCCGACGACCGTTTCACGTACACGAATGCATCACCCACTTCGGTCAGCTCGAACTCCGTCGGCAGCCGCGTCAGCGACTCCGGCGCGCCGAGGAAGAGAAACCCCTCATCGCGGATCGCCTCGGCGAAGACCTTCACGACGTCGGTGATCGTCGCGTCCGCGAAGTAGATGAAGACGTTGCGACAGAAGATCACGTGGGCGTCGGCGAGCGGCCGCACCTCCTCCGGGTCGACGAGGTTCGCCGTCGTCCAGCGGATGCGGTCGTGCAGTCGGCGCTCCACGCGCCAGCCCTGCCCCTCGGGAGTGAAGTATCGCTCGCGGAGCCGCGGCGGAAGATTGCGGAACGCGCGCTCGAAGTAGATCCCGCGGCGCGCCCGCTCCAGCATCGCCTCGCTCCCGTCGCTCGCGACGATCTCGATCGGCCGGCGGTCGAGCAGTCCGGCCTCGGCGAGCGCGATCGCGATGCTGAGCGGCTCCTCCCCGGTGCAGCAGGCGGCGCTCCAGATCCGCAGCGTCTCGTGCGGATGCTCCTCGAAGTGCTTCGGCGCGACGACGTTGGCGAGGGCGAGGATCTGCTCGGGCTGGCGCCAGAAGAACGTCTCCGGGACGGCGAGCCGGTCCATCAGCTCCGACCAGTGACGCTCGGCGTCGGCGTCGTAGCGGAGGAGATAGAAGTAGTCGAGGAACGACGTCATGCCGTGCGCGGCGACGAGGTCGGACAGCTTGTCGGCGAGCAGGTCGCGCTTGTCGTCGCCGTAGTAGATCCCGATCCGCGCCGCGATGAGATCGCGCAGCAGCGTGAAGGCCGCCGGCGAGAAGCCGAGGACCTCGGCGCTGTAGCCGAAGGTGTCACGCTGCCGTCCGTGGGGATCGCGCACGATCACCTCGCGAGGGCACGCTGTGCGGCCCGCCGGACGGTCGGGTCTTCGTCGTCGCGCGACGCGGCGACGAGCCCCGGCTCGACGTCGCGCAGATCGCGGCGGCCGAGCGCCTGCACGGCGGCGAAGCGAACGGCGACGGCGGGGTCGTGGAGCGCCTCCGCGAGGAGGGCGGACGCGGCGCGATGCTTCATCCGGCCGAGCGCCTCGACGAGGATGCAGCGCACGCTGCCATCGGCGGCGCGCAGCTCGCGGCCGATCCATTCGACCTGCGCCTCGTCCTGCCGGGCGAGGGCGGCGACGACGGATGTGCCACGCCGCGGATCGGCGGCGAGGCGCACCAGCGCCGCGATCGCGGCCTCGCCCCCGATGGTGCCGAGCGTCTCGACCGCGGCGTCGCGGAGCTCGGCGTCGGCGCCTTCGCGGGCCACGCGTTCCACGACCGCGACGGCCGCCGCGTCGCGGTGCCGCGCGAGCGCCCGCAGCGCAATGAGGGCGCGCTCGCGGTCGGTGGATTCGGCGGCCGCGACGAGCACCGCGACGGCGTCGCGCTCGTCGATCGCGCCTAACGCTTCGAGCGCCTGGCGCGCGATGCTCTCGTCGTGATCGCCCGCGAGCGTCACCAGCGCCGCCGCGGCGCGCGCGCCACCGATCTCGCCGAGCGCGTCGATCGCCGCCATCCGTACGGGAGGGACGGGGTCGGTGGTCGCGAGGGCGACGAGCCGCGGCAGGGCGTCGGCGGCCGCGTGCCGCCCCGCCGAGCGCGCGGCGTAGTAGCGCACCCAGGGATCCTCGTCGTCGCAGGCGGCGAGCAGTCGCGGCAAGGCATCGGGTGCCGGAACGTGCGCGAGCGCGCGCGCCGCTGCCGCGCGCACCGCCGGCGTGCCCCGCTCGAGCGCATCGCTCATCGCGGCGAGTGCGCGCTGGTCCTCGAGATGGGCGAGCTGCTCCACGGCGACGCGCCGCACCTCGTCCACCGGATCGGCGGCGAGCGCGAGCAGGGGCTCGAGCGCTTCCGCGTACCCGAAGTAGCCGGCGATCTTCGCCGCGGATTCGCGCACCGCGGGGGAGGGATCGCGGAGCAGGTCGAGCACGCGTCGCCCCATCTCCGGATGGCCGATCGAGTTGAGCGCGGCGACCACCGACTGCCGGAACGCCGCCTGCGGGTGGCCGAGATGCGCGAGCAGCGGCTCGAATGCGCCGCCGTCGCCGATGCTTCCCAGCGCGCCGGCCACCACCACGCCGGCGTCGGGATCGTCGTCGAGCAGCGCGACGAGAGGACCCACCGCGGCCGCGCTGCCGATCCTGCCCAACGCCGCGGCCGCCGCCTTCCGCGTCTCGCCATCGCCGTCGAGCGCGCCGAGCAGCGCGGGAACCGCGGCGCCGCCGCGCCGGGCGAGCACCTCGGCGATGGGCCGGCGCAGCCGGTGCCGCGAGAGCAGCGCGGCGAGCGTCTCGTCGATCCCGGGCCCCTGGATCCAGCCGAGCACCGTGGCGAGCGAGGCGAGTGCGGATTCGTCCGCGGCGCGCATCGCCTCGGTCAGATTCTCCGCGGCACGGGCCGGCAGCACGGTGCGCGCGAGATCGGCGACGAGCTCCCCCTCGCCATAGTCGGTCTCGAGTCGCGCGTGGAGCATCGCCAGGGCGGTCGCTCCGGCCACCGTCGGTGCGCCCGGCTCGGCGAGCAGCGCGGCGAGCGGGGCCACCGCCTCTTCGCTCCCCAGCTTCCCGAGCGCTTCCGCCGCCGCCGGCTGGAGCAGCTCGTCGCCGAGGAGCGGGACGATCCGCGACGCGACGGACGGCTCCCCGATGAGCGCGAGCGCGTCCAGCGCCGCGAAGGCGACGGAGAAATCGCGCGACTCGGCGATCGCGGCGAGCGGGCCCGC
>DATAIN010000414.1:0-6171 GCA_036262635.1 Gemmatimonadaceae bacterium
GGCCGCTGATGTACGCCGCCGAGAACGGGCCCGCCATCGCGAGCTCGGCGTCGGCGCGGAGCGTTCCCTGCTCGTTGTCGAGCACGCGGGCGTTCTGCGCGAACAGCCGGATGTCGAAGGTCGGGTTGGTGAACGAAGCGAGGCCGATCGTCCCGCTCAGCCGCACCGGTCCTCCGGCGCGCGCGGCGAGCGAGTCGACGTAGACCGTGTCGTTCTGCATCCGCACGAAGCCGGCTACGTTCTGCAGCTTCATCCCGGTCGCGACGATCCGCGCGTAGCCGCGGTCCAGCGCGAGCGCGCCCGCGAGCTTCGGCGACTGCACCGTGCCGCGCACGACGAGCTTTCCCGCCGCGCGGCCGCGCACGTCGGCGACCGCGTCCGTGAAGTGCGGGATCAGCTCGAGCGGCAGGCTGTCGGCCACGAGATCGAGCGAGATCGGCCCGCGGCCGAGCCGGCTCCCCGTGTCGCTGCGCTGCAGCGCGAGGTCGATCGGCAGGAAGCCGTTCACCACCGCCATCGGCTCCCCGCCGCGCCGCGCCGCCGCCATCCGCGTCGTCAGCGAGCGGTTCGCGTAGTCGAGCGTCCCGTGCAGCTCGGGAAGCGTCGTCCCCTTCCATGACGCCTGCGTCAGGCCTAACGCGACGCGGAAGCGCGGATTGCCGAGCGTTCCCTGCACCTGGCCGGAGAGCGACGCGATCCCGGTCATCTCGAGATCGCTCTGCGTCAGCCCGGCGAGATCCTGGATCGCGAAGTTGTCGATCGCGAAGCGGAGGTTCGCGTTGCCGGTCGTCGGGATGAAGCCGTCGGCGAAGATCCGCCCGTTCGACGAGTTGCGGAGCTCCAGCGTCCGCACCTCGATCCCCCGCGATCCCCAGCGGATCGCCGCCGCCTGCGTCCCGCGCCAGGTCGTCGTGTCGAAGCGGAGCTGCGTCCGCGCCAGATGCAGTTCCTTGTGATCCGGGTGCAGCACGTAGTCGCCGGCGAACGAGTACTCGCGAACGTGGTCCTGCCAGATCCCGAAGTCGACCTGTCCGGTGTTGTTCGCGTACGAGACGCGCGCGTCCACGCTGTCCAGCGCGAACCCCTTCACCGACGCCGCGTCGAGCTGCGCCCCCACCGCGAGCACGGACTGCGGCGTGCGCGCGTTCGTCCAGGCGACGTCCATGCGCGCCGCGTTCGCCGTGCTGCCGAAGCCGGCCAGCTTCTCCCCGGCGAGCCGCGCCCGCACGTCGAAGCGCGGCAGCGCGCCGCGGATCGTGCCCGCGAGCTGCAGTCGCCCCGACACGGAGTCGCGACGCACCGCCGGCGGTACCTCGGCCTTCAGCTTCGGCGCCGGCGCCCCGGTCACCGCGCGCTCCACCTCGGTGCGCCGCGCGATCTCGAGCGAGTCGGCCCGCGCCTGCTTCATCGCCGCCGCGACCCGTCCCGGCCGCGGCGCCACCGTCCCGGTGTCGTGCGGGAAGTAGCGCGCGAACCGCTGCAGCGAATCCACCTGGCCGCGGAAGGTGAACTGTCCCTCGCGTCCCGCGACGAGGCCGAAGGTGCCCTGCCCGGCGATGATCGCCCGCGAGCCGGCGAGCACCAGCTTCTGCGCGGTGAGCATCCCGTTCGCGATCGAGACGCGCACCGATGCGCTGTCGATCGCGAGGCTGTCGTACTGCGAGGCGGCGACGTCCGCCGTCGCGCGCATCGTCATCGTCGCCGGCGAGAACCCGCGGCCGCTCACCGTCGCCTTCGCGCTGATCGAGGTCTGCGGAAGCTTCGCGATCACGACGTGCGCGTTGAACAGCCGCATCGCCGTCGCCAGGTCGTAGCCCTTCTGCGGGCTCGCCAGGTCGAGCGTGCCGCGCACGTCCAGCTCGCCCCCTTCCTCGAAGCGGAGCGACGACGCCACGCGAAGCGCGCGCATCGAGCCCGTCAGCCGGATCGGCCCCGCCGCCACGCCGCGCAGCCCGAGCGCGGGCACGAACCGCCCGACCTCGGCGAGCGAGACCGGGCGCGCGCGGGCGTCCACGTCCATCCACAGCCCGCCCGCGGTGCGGAACGCGCCGCGTCCCGTCAGTCGCGAGTGCGCGCCGTCGTCGCTGTGGGTGAGGTCCGCCACCGCGACCAGCTGCGACGCGGTGTTGCCGTCGAGCGTCGCCGTTCCGCTCAGGATCCCGCCGACGGGGAGCGTCGGCATCCACGTCCGCACGAGCGCGACCTGGAGCGGGTCGAGACGGACCTGCAGCGCGCGCGCCCGCACGCCGCCCGAGGGCACCATCCCCACCTCGCCCACCGCCGCGACGCGGCTCGTCCCCGCGTTCACGTCGGCGAAGCTGAGGTCAGTGTTCACGCGCATCGCGTGCTTGCCGCCGCCTAACGCGAGCCGCCCGCCGATCGTCCCCCGCCGCGGCGAGGTGAAGCCGGGGACGAGCTGCTCGATCAGCCGCGTGTCGAGCGCCGCGATCCGCAGGTTCGTGTCGTGAATCGACAGCGTGTCGCCGAGCGTGAGCCCGAAGCTCCCGTTCACCTGCGCACCCTGCAGCCCGATGTTCGCGTTCGTCGCGAGATAGGTCTGCGTGCTGTCGTCCCACACCATCGCGAAGTCGAGCGAGCCGCTCCCTCCCGCGGGGAGGCGCGGGTAGAGCCAGCGCAGATCCCCCGTCGCCACCGGCGCCCCGCGCAGCCGGAGGTCCATCGCCGAGCTGGCGTAGACGTACCTGCCGTCGCCGGTGATGTGCGAGCCCGGGAGCTTCGCGTCCGCCTTCTTCCACCAGAGCGAGTCGCCGGTGAACTCGAAGTCTCCCTTGAGATCGCGAATCTCCGCGACCGGCGGACGGAAGGGCGCCGCGACCATCTGCAGCGTCGAGACGCGGAGCAGTCGCGAGGGCGCATCGGGGTCGGCGAGCCGCATCTCGGGGAAGGTTCCCGTGATCCGGTCGAACGACATCACCTTCTGATAGCCGCCCTCGACCTGCTCCACCATGTTGCGCGAGTTTCCCGCGAGCGCCTGCCGGATCGCGCTGTCCTGCTGCGCCGCGGTGAGGGCGGTGTCCGGGTGCCAGGGCATCCGCACCACCGCCTTCCCTTCGACCAGCTTCACGTTCCTGAGCGAGATCCACGATCCGAAGCCCGGACCGCTGTCCGTCTTCGCCGTCGTGTCACCGGGGAAGATCCGCGCGAAGTTCCACTTCCCACCCGGCGCCTTGTCGAGGACCACCACCGGCCGGACGAGCGTCAGGTCGTTGAGGACGATCTTCTTCTTCATCAGCGCGGCGAGCGAGTAGCGCGTCCGCACCTCCTCGGCGACGATGAACGGCGCCCCCGTGCTGTCGGTGATCGCGAAGTCCCGGATCACGGTACCCCGCAGCAGGTTCCCGCCGATGCTGCCGATCGTGACGCGTCCGTGGACCGTCGACGCGAGCGTCTTCAGCGCGAACTGCCGCACCTTCTCGTGGCCGAAGCCGGTGCTGGTCAGCGTCCACACCGCGACGCCGATCACCGCGATCAGCACGAGGAAGACGATCCCGACGACCTTCGCCACGCGCCGCATCAGAACGCCTCTCCGATCGAGAAGTGGAACGTCAGCCGGTCGAGGAATCTCGTCGCCGGCTGGTAGCGGTATTTCTTGTCGAGTGGAACGAGCTCGGCGCGCCCGTTCGCGACCGGCCGCTCGGTGTACACGGGCAGCTCCTCGGCGATCGACGGGTTGAACGCGATGTCGACGCGGATCGGGCCCACCGGCGACCGGTAGCGGACGCCGACGCCCGGCGTCACCGCGCCGTTCCCGTTGGCCAGGTTGCGCAGCCCCGCGTCGCCGACGATCCCCCCGTCGACGAACGCCGCGCCGCCGAGCTGGCGCCAGACCTGGAAGCGGTACTCGACGCTCCCCTCGACCAGCGAGGTGCCGCCTAACGGCCGCGGGGTGAAGTCGCGTGCCTTGAGGTGCGCCGTGTCGGCCACGACCCCGCCGTTCTTCAGGTCGGGGGTCGCGACGAGCCCGTTCGGGTCGCAGCTCGTGATCTGCGCGACGTTGCAGCCGTAGATCGTCGCCAGCTTCGAGGCGGGCACCGTCAGCGCCCGCGGCCCGAGCTGGTTCTCGCCGTAGCCGCGCACCGACTGCGACCCGCCGGCGTAGAAGCGCTTGCGCGGATGGAGCGCGTCCCCGCCGATTGGCCGCACGATCCCCGCCCGCACGTGCAGCGCGAGCACGTTGCGCTGCCCGCCGATCTGCCGGTAGGTCGCCACGTCGAGGTCCGACCGCGCGTAGCCGTAGTCGGATCCCGTGTACCGTGCCGCGCCCTCCAGCTCGAACCGGCCGAGCACTCCCCTCGTCGGCGAGAACGCCTCGTTCGTCCGGTCGATCTGCGCCGTGAGCGAGAAGGGCGACAGCCGCTGCGGCTTCCGCTGCGCGGAAATGGTCGGGCTGTCGCAGACGCCGTAGTAGACGCAGAAGTAGAGATCACCCGCCTCGATGCGCGTGAACTCGAAGCGGTACGTCGCGCTCGCCGGCGCGCGCACCGTCACCTCGCGGGTGAAGGTCGCGCTCACCCCTTCGCCGCGGTCGATGTACACCGGCGGCTGGGCGCGCCGGTGCGCGAAGACGCCGAGGCCGATCGTGTTCCGCGAGTTCTGGAACCAGGGCTGGCGGATGTCCGCGCTCGCCTGCCAGGTCGGACGCTCGAACGCGGAGAGGTCGCCCGGCTGCACCGCGGTGAACGCGTTGCGAAACGGCCAGCGCGCGTTCAGCTGCGGGGCGAGGATGTTGCCGATCGCCCCGCTGAGGTCGAGCTGCCGCGCTCCGCCCAGGAAGTTGTAGTGCCGGAAGCGGCCCTCGAGCTGCACGAACTCCACCGTGTTGAAGCCGGTCGAGATCCGCGCATCGCGCAGCGGTGCCTCGCGCACCGTCACCTCGATCAGCTTCACGCTGTCGCCCTGCGGCGGGACGACGATCGCCGCGTGGCGGAAGAGCTGCGACTCGTACAGGTTGCGCTGGCTCTCCACCACCTCCGAGCGGCGATAGAGCTCTCCCTCGTGCATCGCGAGCGAGTTGCGGATCGTCCGCTCCGACACCTGCTCGTTCCCGGCGATCCGGATCTCCCCGATCGTCGCCTTCCAGCGCGGCTCGACGAGCACCGACACGTCGGCCCAGTGCGACGAGTCGTCCACGACGAGGGTGTCCGTCTTCACCACCGCGTCCGCGTAACCCCGCTCCCAGAGCTTGTCGCTCAGGAACACCAGCGACGAGTCGAGCTGCAGGAGGTTGAGCGGCTTCCCGGTCTTCAGCACCATCGCGGTGCGGATGTCCTTCGCGCTGAGCACCGGCGTCTCCGGTCCCACCGCGATCTTCCGCACCAGCGTCGGCGGTCCCTCGGTGACGTTGAAGGTCACCGCGACTCCACCCGCCTTCGGCGTGATGACCGTGTCGACCGTCGCCTCACGGTAGCCGCGCTTCCAGTAGAACACGCGAATGCGCAGCACGTCCCGCCGCAGCTCCGTGCGGTCGAGGTAGTTGTGCGCGTAGATCGCCGGCGACTTGCTGATCCAGCAGAACGGCGTCAGGATCAGTCCCCGGCAGTGCGACTCATCGGTCGCGATGCTCTGCTGCAGCTCCCCCTTCTCGACGGCCTTCACTCCCCGGATCGTCAGCTTGACGATCTCCGGGTTGTCCGGCTGGTCGGCGTCGGAAGCCTGTGCGGCAAGCGTGGCGGAGGTGAGGAGCAGCACAGCTCCCAGCACCCACGGGGTGTGACGCATGGACATGGCAGAGGCGGCAAGTGCAAGCAGCGGGCCGCTTTGTAGCCATGATAGGCTCCAATGCCCAGTTCGGCAGTCGGGCAAAGCCAGAGGGCGGCTCCGGAGCCCGGACCCGCCCTTTTTCGAGACGAGAGAACCTGAGAAAACGCGTTCGGAGACGAGAGTGACTCCGATCTCTGGTCGGGAGACGAGAGGAGGATAGGAGAACAGAGACGAGAGGGGGACGAGAGAACGGAGAGCAGAGAGGACGAGAGACGCCGGTCCGACCTGCTCTTATCTCTTATGAGTCCGACTCTCGTCTCCCCTCGCCGTCAGCTCGCTGTCTCTCCGGTCTCCCATCGCGGTTTCTCGTGCGCGTGCACTCGGCGGGGCTCGCCCCGCTCGCCGCGCTGCCGACGATCGACGACCTGCTCTACGAGAAGCGCTACTCGC
>DATAIN010000415.1:0-4294 GCA_036262635.1 Gemmatimonadaceae bacterium
CGGTGGTCGTCGAGTCGGCGATCGATTTTCTTCCTCTCCACATCTACCAGTCGCCGCGCGAGCGCTATGTCTTCCCGCTCGACTGGGAGCTTGCGCTCGCGCAGCCCGAGGTGGCGTGGAGCATTCAGGAGTACAAGCTGATGGCGCTGTTCGCGCGCGCCGGCTACCTCGCTGACGACGCGCTCGTCACCACGCGACTGCTGTGCGACGCCGACGAATTCGCGGTGCTGGAATCGGCCCACCACCAATGGCTCGAGCGCCGCGTGCGCACCGACTCGACCTGGAGCGTCACGCCGGTGGAAGGCGGCTCGTCGCGGCTCTGGCTCGTCAGGCGGCGCGGCCTGCGGTCGTGCGCGGGGATCTCCGCCGAGGAGCCGCTGGTCCACCCCGATCGCGCCGCGGCGGACCGCTGAGCCGGCCTACTTCTCCGCGCGCGTGCGGCGCCGCAGCACGTCGTGCATCCGCTCGATCTGCCGGAACTGGCGGTAGCTGGGGGTGGTAAAGCTGCGCCCCGCCCCCTGCGCGCGTGCGCCGAGCCGCACGGTCTCGAACTCCTCGACGATACGCACCAGCGCGGCGCGACTCCGTTCGAACAGCCGGGCATAGCTCCGACGCACGGTCTCCTCGAGCGTGGTGCCGAAGAGGATGTCGATCTCCTCCTGGTGCAGGATCGCGCCGGTATCAATGTGGCGATCGATCTGGTGGATCGTGAACCCCGTGCGGCTCGACCCGTGGTAGAGCTGCCAGATGACGCTCTGCGCCCCCTGAAACTGCGGCAGCAGCTCGTGATGAACATTGAGCATGCCGAGGCGCGGCACGGCGAAGACTCGCTCCGGGATATAGCCGTTGCCGAGCGAGAGCCCGAGGTCCGCGCCCGCCGCCCGGCACAGCTCGACGGTTCGCGGCGAGAACATCGAGGGGGTCTCGCCGTAAGGCACCTCATGTCGCGACGCGATCTCGTCCAGCGGCGCGATGGCGAGGTGGTCGCCGAGGTCGTACCAGGCGCGCATCCGACGCCCGTTGAGCGCGCCCAACGGCCCGATGCGCGCGATCTTCTCGAGCTTCTTCCATCGCTTCTTCCAGGGCCGAAGCGCGACGCCCTCGCAGTAGACGACCGACGCGACCTCGATGCGAGGCGACGCGAGAAGCGCGGGAAGGCAGTAGGCGCCGAATCCCCTTCGCTGCGAGGCGAGAACGACGATCCGCACCGTCCAGTCAGGCCGCTAGGACAGCGCCGCCGGCCAGTCGTTGTCGGCGGCCGACGCTTCGGTGCTGTTGCGCATCAGCAGGTAGCGCGCGTGCGCGAGCGGCCACGCGGCGACGACGTGGTCTCGTCTGATGCAGAGATCCCGCGCCGCGCCAGGAGAAGCGACGACGTGGCATCCGCGGACCGCCGAAGCGCAGCTCTCGAAGCCGGCGGCGAAAACCGCCTCGCGCGCCTCGCGAGTGAAGTTCGACCAGCGTCCGCGCGGCCAGGCGAAGTGCCGCACGTCGCCCAGCCGTGTCTTCAGCACGCCGAACGACTGCTCGATCTCGGCGCGCGCCTCGGCGGCGGGCACGTCGGCGATGTTCGGATGCGTCATCGTGTGGCCCCCGATCTCGTGCCCCCTCGCCTTCAGCCGCTCCAGATCGTCCCAGCCCATGAAGGGCGTCGCGGTCGGAAACTCGAGTCGCGTCGCGCAGAAGGCCTCGAGTCTCGCCGGGTCACCCTCGCCGACGATTCCGGGGCAGACGAAGAAGCAGCCGCGTGCGCCGAACTCCTCGAGCATGGACGCCGCGCGAAGATTGTCGGCGAACCCATCGTCGAAGCTGAAGCTCACGTACGGGCGGTCGATGCGCCCGCCGCGAACGCGCTCGATCGCCTCCCCGTGGCCGATGAAGGTGTGCTGCTCGGCGAGGCTCGCCAGCAGCCGGCGGAAGGCGGAACCCTCGTCGACGAAGACGTGATGCAGGTAGATGAACTGCACCCTCGGCCGCCCCAGTGCCCGATCGATCGCGCCCCGGATCTGCGCCGCGGAGGCGAGCGCGGACAGCGCCACCGAGCGCGCGAGATCGCGCGCGGCTGGAGGGCGGAGCCGCCGGTATTGGGCGAAAGTCGGTTCCGGAACGGAGGTCATTCGTGTATCGTGAGACTGCGCGCCGCATCATAGCCGGCGCGAGCGGGGCATGCCATGGGCAAGGGCCATGCTCGCCCGGGGGCGAAATGGCCCCCTTCTTGCCCCCTCGGCGCACGCCGCACGCATCACAAGCACTGCCTTCGTCAGTCCTCGGGCACGACACTCTGCCCGGGGACGCGTCTTACGTTCAGCACCCTCGATGTCCGAAGCCTCCATTCCGGACAACCGCCTTTCGGTCGCTCCCGCGTCTGTCGCGCCCGACGCGCCCCTCGTCGTCATCGAGCCGACGAAGGGATTCGTCGCGATCGACATCCGCGAGCTGTGGCATTATCGCGACCTCCTCTACTTCCTGACGTGGCGGGAGATCTCGATCCGTTACAAGCAGACGGTTCTGGGGTTCGCCTGGGCGATCCTGCAGCCGCTGCTGACGATGATCGTGTTCACGGTCTTTCTCGGCCGACTCGCGAAGGTCCCGAGCGACGGCGTGCCGTACCCCGTGTTCTCGTATCTCGGGCTGCTCCCGTGGACCTACTTCGCGAACGCGGTGACGCGCAGCGGGACGAGCCTCGTCGCGAACGCGAACCTCCTGAGCAAGGTCTACTTCCCGCGGCTCCTCATTCCCCTCAGCGGGACGCTCAGTGCACTGGTGGACTTCGCGATCGCGCTGGTGCTGCTGTTCGTCATCATGCTGATCTACTCCGTGCCGATCACCCCGTCGATGCTGCTGATGATCCCGCTCACGCTCCTGACGTCGATCCTCGCGACCGGCGTGGGCATGTGGCTCTCGGCGCTCAACGTTCAGTATCGGGACGTGCAGCACGCGGTGCCGTTCCTCGTCCAGCTCTGGCTCTTCGCGACCCCTGTCGCATACCCCTCGAGCAGCGTCCCTGAACGGTGGCGGCTGCTCTATTCTCTGAACCCGATGGCGGGAGTCATCGACGCATTCCGCGCTGCCGGGCTGTCCCGCCCGATCCCGTGGGGCTCCCTCGGCGTTTCCATCGCCGTCGCGCTCCTCGTGACCGCCATCGGCGCCTGGCAGTTCCGCCGCATGGAGCGGCGCTTCGCGGACATCGTATGAGCGCGCCGATCATCTCGGTGCGGGACGTCCGGAAGCAGTACATCCTGGGCGCGCACGCGCCGCGCACCAATTCGCTGCGAGAGGCGATGGCGACGAGCGTCCGCCGCGTATTCAGGCGGCCGGCCGCGACCCCGGAAACGCAGTTCTGGGCCCTCGACGGCGTGAGCTTCGACATTCAGCCGGGTCAGGTAGTGGGCATCGTCGGCCGGAACGGCGCCGGTAAGAGTACGCTGCTGAAGGTGCTCTCGCGCATCACCGAGCCGACCGCGGGCCGGGTCGAGCTCCGCGGGCGTGTCGCGAGCCTCCTCGAGGTCGGCACGGGCTTCCACGCCGAGCTTACCGGCCGCGAGAATGTCTACCTGAATGGCACAATCCTCGGGATGCGAAAGCGCGAGATCGATCGGAAGTTCGACGAGATCGTGGATTTCGCCGAGGTGGCGCGCTTCATCGACACGCCCGTCAAGCGTTACTCGAGCGGGATGTACGTGCGACTCGCGTTCGCGGTCGCCGCACACCTGGAGCCGGTGATCCTCGTCATCGACGAGGTGCTCGCCGTCGGCGATGCCGAGTTCCAGCGCAAGTGCCTCGGCAAGATGGGAGACGCGGCCCACGAGGGCCGGACGGTGCTCTTCGTCAGCCACAACATGGCGGCAGTGCGCGGGCTCTGCTCCCGGGGCATCCTTCTCGACCGCGGCCGTGTCGCGCTCGACGACAGCACGGAGCGCGTCGTCGCCGCGTACCTCGGCGCCGCACGTGGGGGCGCCACGGACCCGAACAGCTGGCACTACTCGCACCGAGGGGACCGCATCGCCGTCGAGCAGGTCGAAGTGATGGCGAACGGCGAACCGACCGCGGTCGTACAGTCCGGCGACGCGATCACGTTTCGCATCCACTACCGGACGCTCCAGCGCGAAGCGATCGGAGCGGACTTCTCCGTCTGCGTTCTGCTCTACTCCGAAGGGCAGCGGATGACGAATCTCTGGACGAACGGGCCTCTCGGGCGCGGAATCGCAGCGCAGGAGCGGGGCATGATCGATTGCGTCATTCCGAAGTGGCCGTTCCGCAGCGGTGTGTTCCAGCTCCACCTCTACACGCACAT
>DATAIN010000416.1:0-5367 GCA_036262635.1 Gemmatimonadaceae bacterium
GAGCCGCAAGGCAGGTGGGAGAGCAATGGGGGCGCGCGGTTCGTCGCCGGTGACTCGAGCTTCGTCGACATGACCGACTCCATCCACCTCCGCGACGCGACCGCGACCGACCGCGACGCGATCGCCGGGCTGCTCACCGAGCTCGGACATCCGACGGAGGCGGACGAGATTCCCGCGCGCCTCGCCTCGACGCTGCGTGAAGGTGGCGCAGTGATCCTCGCCGTGGACGATGGTGGCCGACCGCTCGGCCTGATGTGTCTCGCGCGACTCACGGTGCTCCACTCGGGGCCGATCGCCTACATCACGACGCTCGTGATCGCGCCGAGCGCGCGGCGGCGCGGGGTCGGGCAGCGCCTCGTCGAGGAAGCGAAAAGGTGGGCACGCGCGCAGCGTTGCGTGCGGCTCTCGGTGACGAGCGCCGAGCGCCGCGAAGACGCGCATGCGTTCTATCCGGCTTGCGGGCTGCCGTACACCGGGCGCCGCTTCGCGACGCCGATCGAGCAGGATTGACGGCGCCGCGCCGGCTCGGCATGGTACTCCGATGACCGACAGTGCCGACGGCTTCGGCCTCGTCATCTCCTCAGCGCGTTAGGCAGCGATCCCATGCACGAAGTCGAGAACCTCGCGAAGATCAAGCTCCATGGCTCGACGCTCGTCCGGCTGAGCGTCGAGTGGGCGGAGGGGATCTGCACCGCGGAGCTGCGCGGGGTGGGGGAGGCGGGCGCGCCGGCCCGGCTGCAATGGTCGGGCGTCAGCTCCGTCGAGGTTCCGCACAGCGCTCCGTGGGGACAGTCCGCGTCCGTGCTCGAGGGCCGCGGCCCCCTCCGCAACGGCCGCTACGAGATCGTGATGCAGTCCGGCGACATGATCTCGGTCTGTGCGACGGGGTGCACCGTCGACCACTCCGCTCCCCACTGAGCGAAGCGACCCGGATCAGTACCCGGCCTGGCACCGGGTGGAACTCCCGCCGGCCAACTCCGTAGAGGTCGGCTCCGCGCCTTTGCGCACGAGGGCCGGCGGGGTGATTATGAGGGGCGTTCGCCGCATCGAAGGGGCGGCGCGCGAGCACGAGGGCCTGGAGGAGTGATGATTCACGAGACGATCGGCGCATGAGCGACTCGCTGCAGGAGCGCGTCGCGATCGCGGTGGGGCACCAGTACCAGCTCGAGGGGGAGATCGGCCGCGGCGGGATGTCGGTCGTCTATCGGGCCCGCGACCTCCGCCTCAACCGGCCGGTCGCGATCAAGGTCCTCCCCCCCGAGCTGGCCCACGACGCGGCGATCCGCACGCGCTTCACGCGCGAGGCGCAGACCTCGGCCCACCTCGCGCACGCGCACATCGTCCCGATCTTCGACGTCGGGGAGAGCGAGGGGCTCGCCTACTTCGTGATGGGGATCGTCGGCGGGGGGAACCTCGCGACGCTGCTCGCCCGCGACCCGCGCCAGCCGGTGGACGAGGTGCGCCGCCTGCTCTGCGAGGTCGCCGACGCGCTGGCCTACGCGCACCTGCGCGGCGTCATCCACCGCGACATCAAGCCTGACAACATCCTGCTCGACGCGGACACCGGCCGCGCGATGGTCACCGACTTCGGGATCGCGCGCGCGATCGAGGCCGGCACGCGGATCACCGCGACGGGGATCGCGGTCGGCACGCCCGCCTACATGTCGCCCGAGCAGGCGCTCGGCGAGCGCGAGATCGACGGCCGGAGCGACATCTACTCGCTCGGCGTCGTCGGCTACCAGATGCTCACCGGCCGGGTGCCCTTCACCGCGGGGAACTCGATGGCGCTGCTGCTCAAGCACGTCTCCGAGAAGGTGCGTCCCATCGCCGAGCTGCGACCCGAGACGCCGAAAACGCTGCGCGAGGTCGTCGAGCGCGCCCTGATGAAGTCGCCCGAGGACCGCTGGCCTAACGCGTCGGCGATGCGCGAGTGCCTGATGTCGGACCGCTCGCTGAACACCTCGTGGCGGGCCGAGCATCGCGACGTGGTGCGCTATCCCACGCCGCGCCCCGACAGCCCGCGCCCGGACAGCCCGCGCGCCGAGCGTGCGGTGTCGCCGCGGCGGGGGCTGCCCGCCGCCGAGCCGCGCGAGCTCGCGCCCCTCGCTCCCGCGGACCCGGGCGCGATCGTCCTCGAGCCGCCGCATCTCGCGTCGCTCACGAAGGAGCAGCGCTTCGACCTGCGGATCTGGCACGGGCGCGTGAACCTGCTGGACCGCATCAGGGCGATGCGGTTGTACACGTTGTACTCCCTGGGGATGACCGGGCTCGCGATCACCGGCTTCGTGATGGGGATAGAAGAGGGCGTCCCGCCGCTCGTCCTCGCGCCGATCGTCCCGATCTACATGTGGACGAAGTTCTGGCGTCGCCGGGCGTCGCTGCACGAGAGTGGGCTCAAGCTGCGTCAGGTGCTGCTGGCGCTGCGGTCGCATCGCGTTCTCCCGAAGCCCCGCCCCGCGCCGACGGTGCAGCAGCTCGAGAAGCTCGCGCCGCGCGACGTGCTCGAGAGCCCGCAGGGCGCGGCGATCCGGCGCGCGGTGGACGATCGCGCGGCGATTCTCGACATCGCCGCGAAGCTGCCGAAGGCGGATCGCGGGCTGCTCCCCGATCTCGAGCCGACGGTCAACGGCCTGGTCGAGCGCGTGGCGCGGCTCGCCCAGATGCTGCACCGGCTCGACCAGAGCATCGACCCGCGCGCCATCGAGGAGCTCGACGCGCGCATCGCGGGGGTCGAGAATGACGCAGCCACGGTGGAGGGCGAGCGGCGGCTCGCCCTGCTGCGGCGTCAGCGCGTGACGCTCGAGGAGCTCGTGCAGCGCCGCGCCGCGCTGGCGCGCCAGCTCGACAGCGCCGGGCTCGCGCTCGGCAACCTGCGGCTCGACATGATCAAGCTGCGCTCGTCGGGGCTGCAGTCCGCGCTCTCCGACGTCTCGACGGCGACGCAGGAGGCGCGGGCGCTCTCGCGCGAGATCGGGGCCGTGCTCGACGCGGTCGCCGAGGTGAAGGGACTCTAGAGGAGCGGCGCGATGCGACGTCCGCGCGTCTCGGCGCTGGTCTTCCTCGGGGCGGGGGTCGTCTGCCTCGCGCTCGCGCTGAGCGCACGCCTCCGGCCGACGATGGTCCCGCTCGGGATCGTCTTCATCATCCTCGCCCTCGTCCAGCACAAGCAGGCGCCGCGGCGCCCCTGAGTCGGCGGCTGCCTAACGCTCGGCCGCCTCGGCGTAGTGCCCGGCGGCGCCGCGGCTCGCCGCCTCGTGCAGACGCTCGACGAAGTGGATGTATTCGACGTACGCCTTCACGTACGCTCGTCCGGCGGTGACGTCGTTCGGGTCGTAGCGACGGGTCGCCTGCACGCGGGCGAAGGCTTCGCGGAGCCCGCCGCGGAGCTCCTGCTCGAGCAGCCGCTCCAGTGCCGCGGCGTCGCCCGACTCGATCGCGCGGTCCGCGGCTGGAATCGCGGGGCCGAGGTCGCGCCCGGCGGGAACGACCCCGGTGTAGGGCGCGCCTTCGCCGGCGCGGTGCAGGCGCACCACGGTCTCGAAGAGCTGCCGGTCGGCGAGCGCCCGGCTTTCCGGGCTCAGCTTCCGAACCGCGAGCACCTCGCGAAAGACCGCGTTGACCTCGGGCTCCTGCTCCTTCTGAACCCAGACGAGCACGAGGTTCACGTTGTTCGTCTCGAGCGCCTTGCGCGCCGCCGTCACCACCGGCCCGTCGAGCCCGTCGCAGTGCGCGTAGGCGTTGTCCGCGCGCAGGAGAAGGAGGGGGAGTCCGGCGATTCCGAGGGCGGCGGCGAACCATTTGCGAGTCATGGTCGTTGTCCTCCGTGCGACCAATGTTCGCGCGATCGCTGGCGCCGTCTGTCGGAGATTTCACCGGCGGTCGTGCCGGCTCGCGCGGGCCCGCTTGGTATCAGCCAGATTCCGGTGACGAGGTGAACATGAAGGCGGAGCTGCTGCAGGAAGAGTTCAGACCACGCGCGGTGGAATCGCGCGCCAAGCCGCTGCTGCTGCGGCCCACCGACGCGATCGACCTCGTCAATCGCGCCGCCGACGAAGGGGTCCCGATCCTCGCAGTGAAGGGACTCGCCGACATGCCCTCCCCCGGGCGGGCCGAGGAAGAGCTGGCCGACTTCACCCCCGCGGTCGGGCAGGGACACGGCTGCTGGGAGGACGCGGACAACTTCATCCGTCGCCGGAGCGAGACCGGTCTCCTCTTCGAGATATATCTCGGGGACGACCCGATCCAGGCCGTGTAGCGAGGAGCGCATGACGGGCGAGGACGCGGGGCGGTGGCTCTTCGCGCGGGCGCTCTTCGCCTTCCTCGCCCTGCCGGGGATGGTGGCGTTCCTCATCCCCTGGCGCCTCGCCCCGCGCGCCGCGCACCGCCCGCTCGACCTCCTCGGCGCCGTACCGTTCGCGGTCGGCGCCGTGCTGCTGCTCTGGTGCGTCCGCGACTTCTACGTCGTGGGGAAGGGGACGCTCGCGCCCTGGTCGCCACCGCGCCGGCTCGTCGTCGTCGGGCTCTACCGGTTCACCCGGAATCCGATGTACGTCGCGGTGATGCTGATCCTCACCGGCTGGGCGCTGCTCCATCACTCGCGGACGCTGTGGATCTACGCGCTCTGCGTGTTCGTGCTCTTCCACCTGCGCGTCGTGTTCGGCGAGGAGCCCTTCCTCGCCCGCACCCACGGCGCGGATTGGGAAGCCTACCGGGCGAAGGTGCCGCGCTGGCTGATCTGAGCGCACCACCCACCCCCTCTGGACGCTGCCGCCTGCCCGCGACATCGTCCGGACCATGGATGCGAGCACGGACTTCATCGTGAGCAGCAGCGGGAGCGGCTGGCTCCGCCCCATGGGCGGGGGGCCGCTCTTCTTCGCGTTCTCCCTGTTCCCCCTCGCGCTGCTCCTCTGCCTCTGGCTGCTCCTCGCGCGGAGCGGCTTCGTCAACGGAGACGACATGGAACGCCCCTCCCGAGTCGGACAGCTCTACGGCTACACCGTCTGCCTGGTCGCGGTGATCGTGTTCCTCGTGAGCACCAACTCTCTCGTCGAGAACGCGTTCACCCTGTCGAACCCGCTCGAGGCGCGCGAGAGCGACTTCGGCCCGTGGGAGCCATCGCTGACGTCGTTCGAGTCGTACCGCGCGACCATCGATCGCGAGCGGCGAATCGCCGCCGTGAACGGACAGATGGCGCCGCGCGACACGACCCCGGAGCCGGCGCTCCGGACTCGCTACGAAGCGCTGCGCGCCGACCGGATCGCGCGCATGCGCTTTCACGCGCAGCGGGACATCGCCTCGAGCGCGCTCTCGCTCCTCCTGGCGATCGCGCTCTTCGCGATCCACTGGCGGTGGCTGCGGCGGCGTGAG
>DATAIN010000417.1:0-2816 GCA_036262635.1 Gemmatimonadaceae bacterium
GGCGGCGCGATCGATCAGCTCTGCGTCGTGCAGCAGACCGGGTCCGCCTGGCAATCGACGCTTCCCGGTGGATTCTTGCCCGGGGACGCGGAGCAATCAGCGAGCATCTCGCGCACGGGATCGACGACGATCCTCGCGACCGAGGGCGCCTCGTACGCCTTGCGACCGGCTCGAACCTGCTTCTGGGTGTTCATGCTTCTCCTCTCCTCGCCTGGTGTTCGGGTGTGCCCTCTGATCAACTGGCGCAGGCGCCGATCCGGCGCGCCGCGGAGCGGTAGTCGGGGTGCACCACCGGCTCGAGCCCATTCACGACGTGCGTGACGTCGCAGTAGTACGGATCCTTCAGGTACGGACTTCCCGTCGCGAGACGGGAGCGCGCCGGACAGCTCGCGCACTTGCTCCGCAGCGTGCAACCGCTGCACGGCGCGTCGGCGGGGAGCGGCTGCGTCACCCATTCCCCCATCTTCGCCCACAGCTCGTCCCAATCCATGGAGAGCAGCGGGAAGCTCGGATCGCGGTCGATCACGCAGTGGCTCGCGTTCCCGAGCGCATCGACGAAGAGCCCCGTTCGGCCGGCGCCGCAGCGATAGAGCTCCTCGGCCGGAACGTCCGACGCCTCGGTCGAGCAGTCACCGACCGGCGATGGCGCGGCGAGCATCGACGCCGCCTCGGTCATCGCCGACGCGCCCTCCGACGAGAGCGTGACGCGCCCGTTGATGCGGTCCATCTCGTCGTGCAGCTGCTTCACGCGCCGCGGCGCGATGCGATAGACCACCGGCTCGGCGCCGCCGTCGTGCCGCGGATCCATCGCCGTGTCCACCTTGTAGCGGAGCCCGCGCTCCTTCGCGTAGCGAGTCAGCTCCGCGAGATGGTCCTGCGTGAAGACGCTCATCGGCGTCTTCAGGACCAGCGGCGCCCCGCAGCGCTGGAGGAGCGAGATCCCCCGCTCGAACCGTCCGAACGAACCCGGAATCTGCGTCGTCTGCTCGTAGATCTCGGCGTTCGGTCCGTAGATGCTCACCTCGACGAGGAAGGGCGGGTGCTCCGTGAAGAGCTCCGCCAGCTTCTCGTTCATCATCGTCGCGTTGGTGAACAGCGTGACGAGGAAGCCCTTGTTCCGGGCGTAGAGGTAGATCTCGCGGAAGTCGCGGCGCGAGAAGATCTCCCCGCCGGTGAGGGTGAGCCAGAGGACGCCCGCACGCTCGAGCGTGTCGAGGATCGCCTTGATCTGGTCCGTGCTCAGATACGGCCCCTTGTAGGGGTCGAGAGCGACGTAGCAGAACTGGCAGCGCAGATTGCAGGTCGGAGTTATCTCGAACAGGCAGTTCAGCGGCAGTCGCCGCGCGCGTGCGCCACGGATCCGCTGGCCGGCCGTTAGGACGGGTACCTCGGAAGCGATCACTACTCGCGATCCTCACTCATGTGGTATGACGGCGCCGAGATCGACCATCGACAAGACAAAGGCCTCGGCGTCCGCTCTCGCGGTAGCCGGTTCGACGTCGAAGTCCTGTATCAAGTATTGCGCCATCTGCTCGAGAGTAGTCGGGGTCGCCATCGCCTCCCAGAGCCGCTCCCCGGTCGCGTTCAGGATCAGCAGATCCGCCGCCTTCTGGATCGGCTGCACCGAGCGTGCGCCCGTCTGCACCAGGAGGATCTCGCCCGCGACGCGCCGCGCCACGAACCCCGACGCCCGGCCATAGCGCGTCCCCGCGGAGTCCGCCGTCATGTGGTGATCTCGGTGAGGCGCTCGACGATCCAGGGCGCGGTCTCCGGGCCCAGGGGGTACGCGAGCTCGATGGGTCGAACGTCGTTCATGATCTGGTCCACGAGGGCGAGACCGTCGGCCATCGCCGCGTCACGCCAGTTCGGAAGGGCGAGGGTCATCAGGAGCCGGGACAGCGCGAGATGGTTAGGCACCGCGAGCACCCGCGGCGAGAGGGCGCGGCCGATCAGCACCACGGCGCCGAGCGGAGCATCGCCCGCGTTCGCGATCCCCGCGCTTCCCGGCCAGGGGGTGCTCCACACGTGCAGCCCGTCCGGCTCGCGGGTCAGGGCCTGCCGGTCGTCGTTGAAGACGGCCACGCCGGGCTGCTCGAGCATCATGCGGGCCAGGGTGCTCTTCCCGGCGCCCGACACGCCGAGACAGAGCACTCCCTTCCCGTTCGGGAGGCGGAAGGCGCAGCCGTGCGCCATCACTCCGCGCCGCCGCTCGGCGAGGGCGAGCGAGTAGACGGACATCTCTCGGCCCCGCCGCTCCATCGGACGGTTCGGCGCGAACTCGTAGTGGACGACGTACTCGTATCCCGGTCGGACCGTCCGCAGCACCAGCACCGGCCGCTCGATCTCGACGCTGTGGTAGCGGATCGCGGTGAGCCCGCCCGCGGACTCGTAGTAGGTCATCCAAGGGGGGATGTCGAACAGCTCGCGCATCCCCTCGACCCCGACGTCGCCCACCTCGTGGCGCACGACGATCGGCTCCTCGGGCTGACCGGAGCCCATCCAGTCGGGACGCTCGGGAGCGACCAGCGAGAGCGGTGGCGCGACTTCGTGGACGATCTCGATGCCCGCGACGGCGGGGAGCAGCTCCCTCGTGATCGTCACGACAACCCGGATCGCGGTACAGCCGGCGCGCGCCTGGCGATGCGGAATCGCGCGATCGCATGGCGCAGCGAGTTCGGCGCGCGACGCCCGATCCGCGAGGCCATCGTGTCCTGCTGGACGGTATCCACGAGCGCGATCGCCGCCGCGGGCGCCAGGGGGGCGTCGGGGAAGATCATGTTGTCGCCCTTCAGAACGAGCTCGCGCTCGGTACTCGA
>DATAIN010000418.1:0-2619 GCA_036262635.1 Gemmatimonadaceae bacterium
TGCGTATGATTGGGAACCGGCAGCTGAAGGGCGGCTCCCGCCCGCGACCCTTTCCGGACCCGATGACCGTTAGGCACGACGACGTCCTCGACGATCCGCAGCGCCTCGAGGCGCTGCGGCGCGCGGCGTTGCTCGACACGCCGGCGGAAGCGGCCTTCGACCGGCTGACGACGCTCGCCTCGCGGATCCTCGGCGTTCCGGTCTCGCTGGTCTCGCTCGTCGACAGCGACCGGCAGTTCTTCAAGAGCCAGGTCGGGCTCCCGGAGCCCTGGGCATCGCTCCGCGAGACGCCGCTCACGCACTCCTTCTGCCAGCACGTGGTCCGTGACGCATCACCACTGGTGGTGAGCGACGCACGCGACAACCCGCTCGTCCGCGACAACCTCGCGGTGCGCGACCTCGGCGTCATCGCCTACGCCGGCATCCCGCTCGTGACGAGCGACGGCCAGACCCTCGGCAGCTTCTGCGCGATCGACTCGAAGCCGCGGCGCTGGACCGAGGACGAGCTGTCGATCCTCCGCGAGCTGACCGCGCTCGCCATCTCGGAGATCGAGCTCCGGGCGGCGCTGGCGCGTGCCGACGAGCTGGCGCGCAGCAACGAGTCGGCGCAGCGTGCGCTGCGCGAGAGCGAGGCGAGGCTGCGCGGGATCTACAACAACGCCGGCGTCGGGATCACCATCACCACGCCGCGTGGCGACGTGATCGACTGCAACCGCGCGTACGAGGAGCTCACGGGGTACCGCTGCCACGAGCTGGCGTCGCGCGGCTTCGCGTCGTTCATGCACGCCGACGATGTGGCCGAGCAGGAGCGGCTGCTGGAGGAGCTCGTCGCGGGGACGCGCGACGAGTTCGAGCTCGAGAAGCGGTACATCCGCCCGAACGGGCAGGTGGTATGGGGACGCGTCACCGCGACGGTCGCGCGCGACGAGCGGGGCGAACCCTGGTTCATCGTCGGCATCGTCGAGAACATCACCGCCCGCAAGCGGGCGGACGATGCGCTCCGGCTCCTCGCCGAGGCCGGTGCGGTGCTCTCGTCATCGCTCGACTACGCGCAGACGCTGCAGCGTGTCGCGCGGCTCGCGGTGCCCGCGCTCGGCGACGCCGCGATCGTGGATGTCGTGCACGCCGACGGGACGACGGAGAGCGCGTGCGCGCACGCCGATCCCTCGCAGGCGCTCGTCCTCCGGGCGATGCGCGAGCGTTATCCCGCGCGCGCCGACGGGCTGCGCGGTCCGGTGGCGGCGACGATGGCGAAGAAGCGCGCCGAGATCATCCCCTTCGTCACCGACGAGCTGCGAGCGAGCACCGCGTCGGACGCCGAGCATCTGGCGATGCTCCAGCAGCTCGACCTCCGCTCGGCGCTCCACGTGCCGCTGCTGCAGGACGACCGGGCGATCGGGGCGATCACCTTCGCGTCGCGGTCGCACCGCTACTGCGAGGACGACGTCCCCTTCGCGGAGGAGCTGGCGCGGCGCGCGGTGCTCGCCCTCGAGAACGCGCGACTGTACGAGGCGGAGCGCCAGGCCACGCGAGCGCGCGACGAGGTGCTGGCGATCGTCTCGCACGACCTGCGCAATCCGCTGCACACGATCCTGCTCGGCGCGGGCGCGGCCAGCGAGCTGCTCCCGGACGGCCTTCCCGCGGTTCGCAGCTCGCTCGAGATGGTGCGCCGCGCGGCGCACCGTGCCGAGCGGTTGATCCGCGACCTGCTCGACATCACGCGCATCGAGAGCGGCCACCTGGAGCTCGACCGCGCCGCGGTCCCCGTCGCCGAGCTGCTCGCCGAGGCGGCGGAGTCGGCGGCGCCGCGGGCGCGCGAGGCGCGGATCACGTTAGGCATCGACCAGCAGAGCGACGGCCAGATGGTCTCGGTCGATCGGCACCGGGCGCTCCAGGTGCTCGACAACCTCCTGAGCAACGCGCTGAAGTTCACGCCGGCCGGCGGTCAGGTGAGGATCGGCGCGCGGCTGATCGGCGGCGAGGAGACCTTCTGGGTCGCCGACAGCGGCCCGGGGATTCCCGCCGAGCAGCAGCAGTTCCTCTTCCGCCGCTTCTGGCAATCCCGCCGCGCCGACCGTCGCGGCATCGGCCTCGGTCTGACGATCGCGAAGGGCGTCGTCGACGCGCACGGCGGGAGGATCTGGGTCGAGAGCGCGGCGGGGAAGGGAACGACCTTCTGGTTCACGCTGCCGGCGGTGAGTGACGGTCGGCGAGAGGGGGGGGTCGAGACGGCGGTACCAACGGCGGCGGTGGAGGCGGAACGGCTGCGGCCCTGACTGCGTCTGGAGGCCGCGGAGGCGTGGGAGGACGCGGAGCTGGTGGCTCAAGCAATCACAGAGAACGGCAGGCGAGGACCACGGAGGACACGGAGGGCCCCGTGAGGCGGTCGGGCTCCATGCTCCAGAGCCGCAACTGATTGGGAGCACGCCGCGGGAGATCATCCCGCCCGGCGTGCCCCTATGTGCGTCCGGGCTCGTGGCGCGAGGCGCCTTCACCGCTTGCCCCAAAACCACAGCACAAATGCTCGTTGTGTGAGGCGCTCTCCCCGCCGAGGACCCCTCCATGCTCTCCGTGGTCCTCGCCCGCCGTTCTCTGTGATTGCCAACGCCGACAGCTCCG
>DATAIN010000419.1:0-1969 GCA_036262635.1 Gemmatimonadaceae bacterium
ATGCCGCAGGTCGAGCCCGGCCCAGCGCAGCAGCGCGAAGGCGACCAGCGGACCGACGACCGCGCCGGCATGGTCGGCCGTGCGGTGGAGCCCGAAGGCCCGTCCTCGCTGCTCGAATGCGACGGAGTCGGCGAGCAGCGCGTCGCGCGGCGCGCCGCGAATGCCTTTCCCCACGCGGTCCACGACGCGCACCGCGAGCACCTGCCCCGCGTTCTGCGCCAGCGCGACGAGCGGCCGCACCGCCGACGCGAGCAGGTAGCCGGCGACGACGAGTGGCTTGCGCTTGCCGATGCGGTCGGACCACCAGCCGCTCGCGAGCTTGAGCACCGCCGCCGTCGTCTCGGCGGCGCCCTCGATGACGCCGACCATCTTCGCGCTTCCGCCGAGGTAGGTCGTGACGAAGAGCGGCAGCAGCGGGTAGATGATCTCGCTCGAGGCGTCGGTGAGGAAGCTGACCACCGCGAGCGCCTTCACGTTCGCGGGAAGCCGGCGCGGTGTCGGCGGAGTCGGACTGGTCATGCGTTTGCCCTTGCGCGTGTCGCGGTCCGGTCGCAGATACCACCACCATGGCCGTCTCTCTCGCCGCGCCGACCGAAACCGGACGCATCTTCGCCGAGCTGCAGCAGGGGCGCGAGCAGCTGGCGGCGATGGACGACGACGTCGTCGCGACGCAGGTGGAGCTCTCGGAGATCCCCGCGCCGACGCACGACGAGCGGCGACGCGGCCGCGATGTCGCGGCGCGGATGCGCCGGCTGGGCCTCACGGTCACCGTCGACGACACCGTCGGCAATGTCATCGGCCGTCGCGCCGGCGCGAGCGACGAGGCGCCTGTGGTGGTCTGCGCGCACCTCGACACCGTGTTCGCGGCCGACACAGACGTCCGCGTAAGGCGCGAGGGGTCGCGGCTGGTCGGTCCCGGCATCGGCGACAACGCGCGCGGGCTCGCGGCGATGCTCGCCCTCGCCCGGGTCATCGACGGCGCGTCGCTGCGCACCATGCGGCCGATCGACTTCATCGCCAGCGTCGGCGAGGAGGCGCTCGGCGACCTGCGCGGCGCGAAGCATCACTTCGCGAACGGCGGCCGTGACGCGGCAGCCGCCATCATCCTCGACGGACCGGGTGACGAGCGCGTCGTGCACCGCGCGGTCGGCTCGCGCCGGATGCGCATCCGCTTCACGGGGCCGGGTGGCCACAGCTGGTCGGCGTACGGTCTCCCGAATCCGCTCAACGCCGCCGGAACGGTGGCCGCGCGCGTGGCGCGGATCAACATCCCGGTGACACCCCGCACGGCGCTCACCGTCGCGCGCATCAGCGGCGGCCTCGCGATCAACGCCATTCCCGGCGAGGCGATCGTCGAGCTCGACCTTCGCTCCGTATCGCAGGCCGTCGTCGAACGCATCGCGAGCGAGATCGCCGCGATCGTTCGTGCCGCGCTCGCCGAGGAGAACGAGCGTCGCGCGCGGGGCACACCGCCGCTCGCGGTGGCCCTCGAGTCGCTCGGCGAGCGGCCGGCGGGTGAGACCCCGGCGGACGACCCGCTCGTCGTCGCCGCGCTCGAGGCGACTCGGCTCGTCGGCCGCGAGCCGGAGGCTGGCGCCGCGTCCACCGACGCCAACGTGCCCATCTCGCTCGGCATCCCGGCGATCGCGCTCGGCGGCGGCGGACATGGCGGCGACGCGCACACGCCCGGCGAGTGGTTCGAGAACGTCGAGGGAACGCTCGGGCTCGCGCGCGCCCTGACGATCGTCTGCGCCGCGGCCCGCCTCGCGCACCGTTAGGCCGGCGAGGTCAGACCGCCGCTCCCATCGCGGCGAGGACGCGCGCCGCGCGCGTCGCCGCCTCGCGCATCCGCGCCGGCTCGACGATGAGCGAGATGCGGAAGAACCCCTCGCCCCCGGCGCCCAGCGCCGATCCGGAGAGGACGATCACCCCCTCCTCCTCCATCAGCCGGTCGGCGAAGGCGGCGCTC
>DATAIN010000420.1:0-1847 GCA_036262635.1 Gemmatimonadaceae bacterium
GGGATCCTCCCCCACCGCCGCCGTTTCCTCGCCCCGCCGCTGCCCGACGTTCGGCGTTCGCCGCTGCTCGCTTCCGGTCTTCGGCCTTCCGCTGGCGGATCTGGGCGATGCGTTCGCGGGCGGGGATCTCGAGCTGCGTCGTCGGCTTCGCGTCGTAGGCGAAGTCGGGTACGGTCACCCGGGGAAGCTGCTTGCCGATCGCGCGCTCGATCGCGCGGAGCTCGCCGGCTTCGTCGGGGGCGAAGAAGGTGTAGGCCTCGCCGGTCGCTTCGGCGCGGCCGGTGCGGCCGACGCGGTGGATGTAGTCCTCGGGGGCGACGGGGACGTCGAAGTTGACGACGTGGCCCAGCTCCTCGACGTCGATGCCGCGGGCGGCGATGTCGGTGGCGACGAGGACGCGGTGCTTCCCGCTCTTGAAGCCGGCGAGCGCCGCGGTGCGCTGCGCCTGCGAGCGGTTGCCGTGAATGCGCTCGGCGGAGATTCCCTTCTTGACGAGGAATTCGGCGAGCCGGTTCGCGCGGTGCTTGGTGCGGGTGAAGACGAGCGCTTCGTTGATCTCACCGCGCTCGAGCAGCGTGAGGAAGAGCGCCGACTTCAGCTCCTGCGCGACCGGATACACCGCCTGGGTGATCCCGACCGCGGGGGTCGCGGTCCGCTCGAGGTTCACCGTGAAGGGCGCGTGAAGCATCTCTTCGGCGAGCTTCCGGATCGGCCCGGGCATCGTCGCGCTGAAAAAGAGCGTCTGTCGCTTCGTCGGGAGGTGACGGAGGATCTTCCGGATCTCGGGGAGGAAGCCCATGTCGAGCATCCGGTCGGCTTCGTCGAGCACGAGGTGCTCGATCGCGGTGAAGTCGACGTAGGGCGAGCGCAGGTGATCGAGCAGCCGGCCCGGGGTCGCGACGATGACGTCGACGCCGCTGCGGAAGGCGTGCTCCTGCGGGCCCATCGCGACCCCGCCGATTACGGCGGCGGCGGTGATCGGGGTGTGCACCCCGATGGTATTGAACGACTCGACGATCTGCGCCGCGAGCTCGCGCGTCGGCGCGAGGACGAGGGCGCGCGTGCGCTTGCGCGGCTTGCCGATCAGCTTCTGGACGATCGGGATGACGAAGGCCGCGGTCTTGCCGCTACCGGTCGATGCGCAGGCGAGTACGTCTTTTCCGGAGAGCGCTGGTGGCAGCGCGTCGCTCTGGATGCGCGTCGGACGCGCGTAGCCGAGCTCCTTGAGCCCGCGCTGAATGTCGGGATGGAGCTCGAGTGCAGAAAATGACAACTGATCTGTGGCGATGAGGAAAGAGTCGTGCAACTGCTGATATCATGACAAATGTAACCGATATCGGGTCCCGATGCGGCCGTTTCCCTCGCGGGCCGCGACTCAGAGGCGGTCCAGCACCTCGCGCGTTCGCTCGCTGCTCACGTTTCCGGTGTTCAGGGTGCTCGCCGGCTCGAACAGAAGCACCTCGACTTCCTCGTCCGCGACCGGACGATGCTCCACTCCCCGCGGGACGATCAGGAAGTCGCCCGCGTGCAGGGTCACCGCCCGCTCACGGAACTCCATCCGGAAGCTGCCGCGGTGTACGAGGAAGAGCTCATCCTCCGCCGCGTGGTGATGCCACTCGAAAGGTCCGCGGAACTTCGCGAGCTTCACCATCTGCCCATTCAGCTCCCCGACGATCTTCGGCGACCAGTACTCGCTGAACCGCGCGAACTTCTCGTCGAGGCTGACGACGGTGGGTGTCGGCGTCGGCGATTCGTTGCCCGCCTGTCGATCGAAGCTCATGACCTCCTCCTCGTCCTGATGCGCTCTCGCTGCCTAACGTTGGCGACCCCGCCTTCTGGAATCTGCG
>DATAIN010000421.1:0-3015 GCA_036262635.1 Gemmatimonadaceae bacterium
CACCTGCGTGATGCCCTACTACGGGTACTCGCGACAGGATCGCAAGGATCAGCCGCGCGTCGCCATCGGCGCGAAGCTGATGGCCAATCTGATCCAGACCGCGGGCGCGGATCGGGTGCTGGGGGTCGACTTTCACCAGCACCAGCTGCAGGGGTTCTTCGACGTCCCCGTCGATCACCTCTACGCGCTGCCGGTGTTCGTCTCGCACTATCGCAAGAAGATTCTGAAGGACCTGGTGGTGGTGGCGCCCGACGCCGGTTCGGCGAAGATGGCGCGGGGCTTCGCGAAGCGGTTGAACGCGACGTTCGCCATCATCGACAAGCGTCGTCCCGCGGCGAACGTCGCCGAAGTCGTGAACGTGGTCGGTGAAGTGGCGGACCGGGATTGTCTCATCCCGGACGACATGATCGACACGGCCGGCACGGTGTCGGAAGCCGCCCGCGCGCTGAAGGCGCTCGGGGCACGGGACATCTACGTCTGCGCGACGCACGCGCTGCTCTCCGGCCCCGCCGTCGAGCGGCTGAGCAACGCGCCGATCGCGGAGGTGTCGGTCACCGACACCATCGCGATCCCGCCGGATCGACGCTTCGACCGGCTGAAGGTGCTGTCCGTCGGAGAGCTGCTGTCGAAGGCGATCCGCTATACCCACAGCGAGCAGTCGGTGAGCTCGCTGTTCGACTGACGATCAGCCGGCGCGCCCGCGCTCGACGATCGGCGTCGAAAAAGTGAATGACTGGAGAGTTTGATCAATGGCTACCGCCAACCTGACCGCTACCGCGCGCTCCACCGTCGGCAAGGGCGCCGCGCGCTCGCTTCGCCGTTCCGGGAGCGTTCCCGCCATCGTCTACGGCCACGCCCGCGAGCCGCAATCGCTCGCCGTTCCGACGCGCGAGCTCGAGCGGCTCCTCGACGTGATCGCCGCCGGCAGCACCGTCGTCGAGCTCTCGATCGACGGCAAGCCGTCGCGCACGCTGATCCGCGAGATCCAGCGCCACCCGTTCAAGAAGCAGATCCTGCACGTCGACTTCCAGGAGCTGGTGGCCGGTGAGAAGATCACCGTCAGCATCCCGCTCGTGCTCGTCGGCACCCCCGAGGGCGTTCGCCTCGGCGGCGGGATCCTCGAGCAGATGATGCGCGAGATCGAGGTCGAGGTCGACCCGTCGAACATCCCGAACCACATCGACGTCGACGTCTCGAACCTCATCGTCGGCCACTCGGTGCACGTGAGCGACCTGCAGATCCCCGCGGGCGTCACCGTGCTCGCCGAGCCGGACGCGCCGATCGCGCTCGTCCAGGTCTCGCGCGCCAGCGTCGAGGTCCCGGTGATCGCCGAGGGCGAGGAGGCCGCGGCCGTCGAGCCGGAGCTCATCCGCAAGACGAAGGAAGACGAGGGCGAAGGCGAGGAGAAGTAATCCGCGAGGGCGCGCGCCATGGCGGGTCTGCTGGCGCGCGCCCTCGCGTTTCTTCGCCCCGCGCAGGACCGCACTCCACCCGAGACCACGGTGAAAGTCATCCTTGGCCTCGGCAACCCGGGGCGCGAGTACGAGAGCACCAGACACAACGTCGGCTGGATGGTCCTCGACCATCTCGCCGACGTCTGGCGTTTTCCGGGGTGGCGCAAGGACGGCGAGGCGATGACGTCGAGCGGCACGGTGAACGGCGTCGCGACCCGCCTCGTCAAGCCGCTCACCTTCATGAACCTCAGCGGCCAGGTGCTCAGGCCCTGGCTGCGCCGTCCCTTCTGGGCCGCGCCGAAGGACCTGCTCGTCGTGGTCGACGAGGTGGCGCTGCCGTTAGGCAGCCTCCGCCTGCGCGCCAACGGCAGCGCCGGTGGCCACAACGGCCTGAAGAGCATCGAGCACCACCTGAAGTCGCGCGACTATCCGCGGCTGCGCATCGGCATCAGGCCCGCCGACGAACGACGCGAGGTCGGCGACCTCTCCGACTTCGTGCTCGGCCCGTTCGGCAAGTCGGAGCGGCAGGTGATCGATGAGCTCATGCCGACGATCCGCGCCGCTGTAGAGACGTTCATCGCCGACGGCATCCTGCCGGCGATGAACAAGTACAATGCAAAGTCTTAGCGCGTAGCGGCCGAGGCTGGAGGCAGAAGGCTGAAGGCGATCACGACCGCCGTCGCCTCCAGCGTCCTGCCCACAGCCTCCAGCCGCTACGACACCAATCCTGGATCCAACGAGATGCTGAAACTCGGTATCGTCGGTCTCCCCAACGTCGGCAAGTCGACGCTGTTCAACGCGCTCACCGCGGCCGGCGCGGAGGCGGCGAACTATCCGTTCTGCACCGTCGAGCCTAACGTCGGCATGGTCGAGGTTCCCGACTCGCGCCTGCCGAAGCTCGCCGACGTGGTGCAGCCGAAACGCACCGTTCCCGCGGTGGTGCAGTTCGTCGACATCGCCGGGCTCGTGAAGGGCGCCGCCGAGGGCGAGGGGCTCGGCAACAAGTTCCTCGCCAACATCCGCGAGACTGACGCCATCGTGCACGTCGTCCGCTGCTTCGAGGATCCGGACGTCACCCACGTCATGGGCGGCGTCGACCCGGCGCGCGACCGCGAGGTGATCGAGTTCGAGCTCGCCCTCTCCGATCTCGCCGTGGTCGAGAAGCGGCTCGACAAGACCCGCCGCAGCGCGAAGACCGGCGACAAGGAGGCGTTAGGCGAGCTGCCCGTGCTCGAGAAGGCGCAGCGCGGCCTCGCCGAGGGGAAGGGCCTCTGGTCCGTGAAGCTGACCGCGGAGGAGAAGGCGCTCCTCCAGCCGCTCGCGCTCCTCACCGCGAAGCCGGTGCTCTACGCGGCGAACGTGACCGACGCCGAGCTGGCGGGCGACGAGGGGAAGCACCTCAGGGCGCTGCGCTCCGCGGTCGCGGCGGGGGGCGAGGAGGCGGAGATCGTACCTTTCTCCGCGAAGATCGAGGCGGAGCTCGCCGAGCTCCCGCCCGAGGATCGTGCCGAGTTCCTCGCGTCGTTAGGCATCGAATCGGCGGGGCTCGACCGGCTCATTC
>DATAIN010000422.1:0-6898 GCA_036262635.1 Gemmatimonadaceae bacterium
GCGCGCGAGGCCGACCTTCTCCTCCACGTGCTCGACGCGAGCCACCCGACATGGGAGGAGCAGCGAGTCGTCGTCGACCAGGTCCTTGCGGAGCTCGATCTGGCGGAGAAGCCGGTGCTCCATGTCTTCAACAAGGTCGACCGCCTCGATCAGGGGACCCTGGTGGCGATGCAGGAGCGGATCGGAAACCTCCTGCCCAATTCGGTCTTCGCCTCGACGCTGGCCGAGGACGGCCTCGACTCGCTCCGACGTGCCCTCGTGACGGCGCTCCGTGCCCGGACCTCGGTCGCCGAAGTCCGTATCGGAGCTGGAGATGGGCGGCTGCTCGCCGAGCTCCACCGGGGCGCCGAGGTGCTCGAGCAGCGGATGGAAGGCGAGGAGATCGTGCTTCGTGCCCGCCTCGATGACGCCCTCGCTGGCCGCCTCAGGCGCGGCGGCGCCCGCGTCAGCTAGCTTTCTGGGAGGGCTTCTCACCCCCTTGCCGGGCACCGAACTTGCTCGGTAGCCGTGCCTGGTCAGCTTTCCCCCCGAAACGCGCGCTCGCTCGTGAACCCAGGACCGATCAAGCTTTCGCTCCTCGCCTTTGGCGTGGCGTTCTTCGCCTCGCTCGCGCTGACGTTCGTCGTCCGCGAACGGGCGCGCCGCGCGCGCCTGTTCGACGTCATCGACGAGCGGAAGATCCACACGCGGCAGATCCCGCGCGTGGGCGGTGTCGCGATCTTCTGGTCGGTCGCGCTCACCCTCTTCGCGATGGTGATCCTCGCCGGGTTCGATGGCGCCGGGCTGTCGGGGACGCAGCTCGTGACGGTGCTCATCGGCGGCGCTGCGACCCACCTCCTCGGGCTCTGGGACGACCTGCGCCAGATGCCCGCGCGCTACAAGTTCGCGATCCAGGTCGCGATCGCCGTCGCTGTATTCTTCGCCGGCGTCCGCATCGACACGATCGCGCTCCCGGTCGCCGGACAGATCTCGTTCGGTCCTGGCTGGGCGCTGCTCTTCACGACCTTCTGGTTCGTCGGCATCACCAACGCCTTCAACCTGATCGACGGCCTCGACGGCCTTGCCTCGGGGGCGGCGCTCTTCGCGCTGACGACCATGTTCGTCGTCGCGATCATCAACGGCCAGCCCGGTGCCGCCCTCGTGACGCTCGCGGTGGCGGGCGCGACCCTCGGCTTCCTTCGCTACAACTTCCATCCGGCGACGATCTTCCTCGGCGACTCCGGATCGCTCTTCCTCGGCTTCATGCTCGCCGGGATCGGAGCCATCAGCTCGCAGAAGGGCTCGACCGTCGTCGCGATCGCGATCCCGGTCGTGTCGCTTGGCCTCCCCGTCGTCGACACCTCGCTCGCGATCATCCGGCGGTTCCTCCGCGGGCAGCCGATCTTCTCCGCCGATCGCGGCCACATCCATCACAAGCTGCTCGCCCTCGGGCATTCGCCGCGCAAGGTCGCGCTGCTGCTCTACGGCGGCTGCGCCGTGCTGGCGCTCGGCGGCATGCTCCTCGTCAACGAGTCCGGATACGTGGCCGTCGTGCTGGTGCTCGTCGGACTCGGCGTCGGACTCGTCATCCAGCAGCTCCGCTACATGGAGTTCGAGGAGCTCGCGCGGATGCTGCGACGGGGGATGAACCGACGCAGCGCCATTGCGCGCAGCGTGAAGCTGCGCGAGCAGCTTCCGGCGCTCATGAACGAGGAGACGATCGGCCAGTTCTTCGCGCGGCTCGCCGACGCGTTCGAGGCCGACCGCGTGGCGCGAGCCGAGGTGCGGCTGCGGCCAGCGTTTCTCGGCGGCGCCGCGCTCCCAATCGAGAATGGTCGCCGCATCGACGACGACGTCCCGATCTGGATCTGGTCGCGAGCGACGGCGCATGACCCGGCCTGGTGGGAGATCAAGCTGCCGCTCTTCAACAGCGGCGAGCGCATCGGCGCGCTGACCCTGTGGGAGGACGCGAAGGAGGATGGTGATCCGCTCGCGCACCTCCACGTCCTGGCGGGGGAGCTGCGCACGGTCATGGAGCAGCGCCTCGTTCAGCTCTGGGGGAGCACGGCCACCGAAGCCGAGCAGGAGGCGTGGCTCAGTGGCGCCTTCGACCGGATCCTGCCGCGGCGGCTCTATGCCGACGGCGGGCGCCACGGCGACGAGTTCCCGCAGCGCACCCGCCAGCAGCCTGCCGACCGCGTCGCGTCGGATTCGACGGCCGCCTGACAGGCGGTGCGTCCTGCGGGCGCCAGCACGGCGCCTCGGGCCATGATCGACGTCCTACACGTTCCGTACACCTACTTCCCGGACGCAACCGGCGGGACCGAGACGTACGTCGCGGCCCTCGCCCGCGGGCTTTCGCTCCATGGCGTCCGCTCCGCGGTTGCCGCGCCGTCGGCGGGCGCGGCTGCCGCGACATACGAGCATGCAGGCGTCCCCGTCCACCGCTTTCCAGGGTCGGGTACGCGACTCCCGCTCGAGGACCTGTACGGGGCCGGCGATCCGACCGCTGCCGAGTCCTTCGCCGCGATCCTTCGCACGGTGCGGCCCCGCATCGTGCACCTGCACGGCTGGACCAGCGGCATCTCGCTCCGGCTCCTGCGCGTCGCGCGCGACCACGGGACGCGAGTCGCATTCACGTATCACACGCCGTCGGTATCCTGCGCGCGCGGCAGCCTCATGATCTATGGCCGCGAGGTCTGCGATGGGGCGCTCTTCGTCGACCGCTGTTCACGCTGCCTTCTCCAGCAGCGTGGCGTTCCGCTCGTCATCGGCAGCGCGCTTGCGATGCTCCCCCCGGCCGTCGGGCGCTCGCTTCGCCGACTCGGCGTCGGGGGTGGACCGCTCCTCGCCCTGCGCATGACCGAGCTGATCGAGGCACGCCACGAGGCGTTCCGAGGTCTGGTCGCCGAGGCCGACGCACTCGTTGCCGTGCAGGACTGGGTCTACGACCTGCTGCTCTTCCTCGGGGTGCCGGCCGAGAAGCTCAGACTGTCCCGGCTGGCGCTCCCCGAGATACCGGCGGCGACTGTCGGCACCGTCCCACCTCCCCGGCCGCGCGAGCCCGGAGCGCCCCTTCGACTCGCATTCTTTGGTCGGGTCGACGCGTCAAAGGGCGTGCACATGGTCGTGCGCGCCATGGCGCGGGTGCGCGACCTTCCCATGCGGCTGGACATCTTCGGGGCGCCACAGGGGCGCGAGGGCGCCGAGTATCTCCAGAGCCTTCAGCGCACGGCCGAGGGCGACGATCGCATCCGCTTCCTGCCCGCGGTGCCCGCGACGGATGTCCGTGCGCGGATGGCGGAATACGACGCGCTGGTGGTCCCCTCGATCTGGATGGAAACCGGCCCGCTCGTCATTCCGGAGGCGATGTCGGTGGGCGTACCGGTGATCGGATCGAACCGCGGCGGCATTACCCGCTTCATCCACGACGGCGTCGACGGCCTGCTCGTCGCGCCTGGCGACGAGCAGGCGTGGGCCAGTGCCATGCGGCGCCTCGCGACGGAGCAAGGGCTGCTGGCGAGGCTGCGCGCCGGAATCCGCCCTCCTGAAACCATGGCGAGGATCGTCGGCGAGATGCTGGAGGTCTACGCCACGCTCTCCAGCGTGCCGGTCGGGGCGTGAGACGCGTGGCACGCGCGTTGCTCGATCCGGCATGCGCGCGAGCGGGTCTGGCCCGATTAACCATCGCTGGCCGCCCAGGCATGGCTTCACTCGGGAGCCATCCAGCCTGGTCGGCCCTTCGTCTATTCTGCCATTGAGCCTTCCCGAGGAGTCCCTCCGAGCAAGCCACGACGTCCCGGGTCTGGAGCCTCTCCTGACCATCGGGATACCGCATTACAAGTGGCGGCGATATCTGGAGGTGGTGCTCGAGTCGATCTTCGCGCAGGATCTTGCCGCGTTCGAGATCGTGGTCTCCGACGATTCCTCGCCGGATGACTCCGCCGAGGTGCTCCCGGCAGTCCTTCGCGCGTCCGGGCGACAGTTCCGATACTACCGCCAGGGCACCAATCTCGGGTACGACGGCAACGTTCGCTTCTGCCTCAATGCCGCGCGCGGACGCTACGTGATGCTGCTCGGGAACGATGACGCTCTTGGTACGCCCGACACGCTGAGCCGGATCGCCGCCGCGCTCGCGCAGCTGCAATATCCCGAGGTCGCATTCACCAACTTCGAGGACTGGTCGCTGCCGGGCAGCGTCGTGCGCCGGGCGCTGGCGACGCGGCTGCTGGGCGAGGGAATTCCTGCCGCGGTGCGGTTCTTCCGGTCTTTCAGCTTCGTGAGCGGCCTGATCTTCGATAGTGCGCAGGCGGCGCGGTTCGACACGGACCGTTGGGACCGTTCGGTGTACTACCAGATCTATCTCGCTTCGCGCATCATGGCGACCGGCGGGCGGCTCGCCTCGCTCGACATCCCGGCCGTTCGCAAGGACGTGCGGGTGGATGGCAAGACGGTGGTCAACTACGCGACGAAGGTCGAGGGTGCCAAGCGGTCCTTCGCGCCGCGCCACACGGGGCTGGACAACGTGATCCGCGTGGCGGTCGATGGAACGCTCCCCTATGTGCCGGCGCGGGCGCGCTCGGCGACGCTGCGCCGCATCATCTCGCAGATCTTCACGATCACCTATCCCTTCTGGCTCTTCGAGTACCGCCGGGTCGGGCGATGGAGCTTTGCTGTCGGGATCGCTCGCAGCATGGCCCCGCGGCGCCTTCTGGCGGAGTATCCGCTCTCGGGCATCGACCGCGCGTACCTGACGGTGCTGTTCTATGTCGTGAGCGCGCTCGGGCTGCTGCTCCCCCTCGGTGTCTTCACGAGGGGCCGCGACCGGGTGGGCCGCTTCGTACGCCAGCTCCAGCAGCGGGTTCCGGCGCGCGCATGAGCGAGCCGCGGCCATCCGTCGTCATCGTTGGCCCGACCAGCGACGAATCGCTCGAGAGCTGCTACGCGCGCGCTTTCGCGGCCGCGGGGTGGCAGGTGCACCGCTGGACGCCTTCGAGCGCCGACGCTGGCGTCGCTCGCGGCGGCGCGGCGGGACGCCTCTTCGCGCGCTTCGTCCACGTCGAGGCCTGGCGGCGCAAGTCGGGCCTCGAGCTGCTGCGGCTCGTGGACGGGATCCGCCCCCGGATTCTTCTCGTCATCGACACCGGTGGCGTTCGAGCGGGTACCCTGGGTCAGATTCGCGTCCGCTGTCCCGAGACCTCGATCTACTGCGTCTATCCGGACAGCCCACACAACCTCGACGTGGAGCGGATCGCGGCGTTCCCGATGTTCGACCGCGTCGGGACTTCCTCACCCGCCTGGGTCGAGATCTTCCGGCGGTTGGGGGCTCCAGAGCCGACCTACATGCCTTTCGCCGCGGACCCGTCGCTGCACGCTCCCTCCGCTCCGAACCCCGCACATCGCGCCGATCTCTGCTTCGTCGGCACATGGCGGCCCGAGCGTGAGGCATTTCTCGAGACGTTCGCCGACCTGGACCTGCGCATCTGGGGGAGCGAGTACTGGCGAACGCGCACGCGCCGCGGCTCGCCGTTGCGCGAGCGCTGGGCCGGGCGCCCGCTCCGCGGACATGAGCTGGGCTCTGTCTGCATGTCAACCAAGATCATGCTCAACGTGATGGACCCCGCGACGTGGCCCGGTCCCAACATGCGGACCTTCGAGCAGGCCGCGTGTCGGGCCTTCTCACTCACGACGCGAACGCCCGCCGTGCTCGAGCTCTTCACCGAAGGTGTCGACATCGAATGCTTCGCGGACGCTGCCGAAGCGCGGCAGAAAGCCGAGCGCTATCTGGCCGACGAGTCAGCGCGCGTGCGCATCGCACAGGCGGGATTCGACCTCGTCCTGTCACGGCACACGTACGCCCAGCGAGTGGCGGCGCTCACAGCGTGGTCGCCGAGCCTTCCTGCGGGCCGAAGCGCGCGCACGGTCGCGGCACACTGACATGACGCACGCGCGGCCCCGGGTTCTCTACCTCCAGTACGCCAATCCTGCAGCCTACCCGCCGCTCACGCACAGCTCGCACCTGCTCGCCGATCAGGGTGCGGACGTCGCGATGCTCGGGATCCGACCACGCGCCGGCGGCGAGCTCGCGATGGATACCCACGTGAGGATCCGGCGGCGCGACATACCGGAGGGCTCCACTGCCATCGGCCGCAAGCTCTCGTTCGGAAGGTTCACGGCCGCTGCGCTTCTCGAAGCCGCGCGCTGGCGACCCGACTGGATCTATGTGTCGGACGCGATGGCCGCTCTCGCGGGAGGGCTGTCGGGACGCGTTCAGCGCGTGCCGATCCTCTATCACGAGCATGACGTGCACACCGAAGCCGAGCCCTCGGTGTTCATCCGCGCGTGCATGCGCGCACGCGCGCGGCTCGTGCGCGGCGCGACGATCGTGGTCGTGCCGAGCGCCGGGCGCGCGGAGTTCCTTCGCGAGACTCTCGGTCGCCGCGACGTGCACGTCGTCATGAACTGCCCCCGCGTGGACGACGTCCGCAAATCGTCGGCGCCCGCCCAGGGGCCTCTCCGGCTCGTATATTTCGGGACGATCGTACCGCAGCGAATCCCGCTGGCCCTGATCGAGGCGATCGGCGCGATGCGTGGCGAGGTGCACCTCGAGATCATCGGGTACGAGCCGACCGGCGCCGAGGGTCACGTACGCGCCCTGCTGGAGCGTGCGGAGCGGCTCGGGGTCGGCGATGCCGTCAGCTACGCCGGTGCCATCCCGGTGCGGACGGCGGCGCTGGAGCGTTTCGCCCGCTGTCACCTCGGCCTGGCGCTAGTTCCCCGACAGAGTGGAGACATCAACATGCGAACGATGGCCGGCGCGTCGAACAAGGCGTTCGACTACCTCGCCTGCGGCGTCCCGATGCTCGTCAGCGACGTCGAGGATTGGCGGGACATGTTCGCCAGGCCGGGCTACGCCCGC
>DATAIN010000423.1:0-5755 GCA_036262635.1 Gemmatimonadaceae bacterium
GAGTTACATCGGCTGACGCCACCCCCGTGATCCTGGCCCTGGACCTGCACCGCTGGAGTCCGGTGGTGCACTGCTCGACCAGGAAGATGCCTTCGTGCGACTCGTCCATCTCAGCGACCTCCACCTCGGCTTTCGCCAGTACCAACGGCTGACTCCCGCTGGCATCAACCAGCGGGAAGCGGACGTCGCGCGCGCGTTCCGCAACGCGATCGACAAGACCATCGAGCTCGCGCCCGACCTCGTCGTCATCGCCGGCGACGTCTTCCACAACGTTCGACCGACCAACCCGGCGATCCTCGTCGCCTTCCGCGACTTCGCGCGGCTGCGCGCCGCGCTCCCCGAGGCGAAGATCGTCATCGTGGCGGGCAACCACGACACGCCGCGCACCGCGGAGACGGGGTGCATCCTCCGCCTCTTCGAGCCCCTCGACGTCAACGTCATCGAGAGCACCGCGGAGCGGCTCAGCTTCCCCGAGCGCGAGCTGTCGATCCTCGCGGTCCCCGACGTGCCGGGGCCGCGGCCCGCGCTCGTGCCCGACGGGAAGTTCAAGTACAACGTCCTCCTCCTCCACGGCGAGGTCGAGGGCGTCATCCCCGAGCAGGCTCGCGTCACCGACCGCGCATCGGTCGCGATCTCCGAGGAGGAGCTGGGGGCCGCGCAGTGGAGCTACGTCGCGCTCGGCCACTATCACGTCTATCGCCAGGTCGCGCCCAACGCGTTCTACTCCGGCTCCATCGAGTACACGAGCGCGAACTCGTGGGGCGAGCTGGCCGAGGAGCGCGAGACGGGTGTCGGCGGGAAGGGCCTCATCGAGCACGACCTCGCGAACGGCACGCACCGCTTCCACCGGCTCCCCTCGATCCGCCGCTGGGTGGATCTCTCGGCGCTCTCGGCGCGCGGCCTCTCCGCCGCGGAGCTCGACGCGGCCATCCGGCGCAGCGTGGAAGAGTGCGACGGCGGGATCGACGATCAGGTGGTGCGGCTGCTCGCGCGCGACGTCCCGCGGCACATCGCGCGCGACCTCGACCAGCGGGCGCTGCGCGAGTTCCGCAAGCGCGCGCTGCACTTCCATCTCGACACCCGCCGGCCCGAGGTCATCCGCCTGCACGGGCACGGCTCGCCCGGGCGCCGCCCGTCGCTGCGCGACGTCGTCCGCGACAAGCTGCGCGGCCGCATCATCGAGTCCGACCTGTCGCGCGAGGCGCTCGTCGATCTCGGCATCCGCTACCTCGACGCGGTGGAGAAGGCGGAGATCGAGCTGCACCCGGTGAACGAGGGCGCGACGTGAGGCTGAACTCACTTCACCTCCTCAACTTCCGCCAGCACGCGGACACGCGCATCGAGTTCGATCTGGGGCTCACCGGGATCATCGGCGCGAACGGCTCCGGGAAATCGACGATCCTCGAGGCGATCGCCTGGGCGCTCTACGGCCAGACCGCGGCGCGCGGCACGCGCGAGTCGATCCGCTTCGCGCGTGCGGGTGCTCGCGCGCAGGTGCGCGTCGAGCTCGATTTCGAGCTCGGTGGGCATCGCTATCGCGTGGTGCGCGGGCTGACGAGCGCCGAGCTCTATCTCGACAACTCGGTCACCCCCATCGCGAACTCGCTCACCGGCGTCACCGACCTGCTCCAGCGGCGGCTCGGGATGAGCCAGCGCGAGTTCTTCAACACCTACTTCACGGGTCAGAAAGAGCTCGCCGTGATGGCGGCGATGCAGCCCGCGGAGCGCGCGAAGTTCCTCTCGCAGGTGCTCGGCTACGAGAAGCTCAAGCAGGCGCAGGACCTCGTGCGCGAGCACCGCGGCCGCATCGTGGCCGAGGCGAACGGACTGCGCGCCGGGATGCCCGACGCGGCGACCGTCGCGCGGATGCTCGAGGAATCGAGTGCACGACTCGAAGCGGCGCGCCAGCAGCTCGACGCCGCGGCGCGCCGCGTCTCGATCGCCGACACGCGGTTCGCCGAGATCGGGCCGCGGTTCGAGCGCATGCAGGAGGAGCGCGAGCAGGCGCAGCGCGTGCGCGAGGATCTCCGGGTCGCCGAGCTCGAGGAGCAGGGAACGGCGCGCGACCTCCAGCGCATCGGCCGCGAGCTCGGGGAGATCGAGGCGGCGCGCGCCGAGCTGGCACGCGTGCAGGTGGACATCGCGCCGCTCGCCGAGATCCACGTCGAGCTGACGCGCCTCGACGTGCTCGCGCGGGAGGAAGGCCGCCGGGCCGCTCTCCTCGACTCGGCGCGTGGGCTGGAGGACGAGCTGGCGCGGCTGCGCGACCGCAAGACGCGGCTCGACCAGGCCCCCGTGCTCGAGGAGGAGATCACCCTCGAGCTGGAGAAGAAGCGGCACGAGCTCGAGGACGCGTTAGGCAGGCTCGAGGCGGTCCGCACCGAGTGGGTGCGCGACCGGCAGGAGGCGGAGACCAAGCTCCAGGCGCTCCGCGCGCAGTACGCCGAGGCGCGCGACCAGCGCGAGCGGCTGGTGAAGGCGGGGGAGGAGGGGGCCTGCCCGACCTGCGCCCGTCCGCTCGGCGGCCACTATCGCCAGGTGCTCGAGCTGCTCGACGAGCAGATCGAGACGCTGCGCGTGGACGGCAACTACTACCGGAATCGCATCGAGCAGCTCGGCGAGATGCCCGAGCCGGTGAAGCTGGAGGACGAGCGCCGTCGCACCCTCACGCAGGAGACGGGCGCCCTCGAGCGGCGGCTCGCCAAGTGCCAGCTCGGCGTCCAGGAGCTCTCGCTCGTGACCAGGGAGATCGCGGCGAAGGAGCAGCGCATCGCGACGCTCCGCCGCGAGCTGGAGGCGATTCCCGGGGGCTACGACGCGAAGCGGCACGACTTCCTGAGAAGCGAGGTCGATCGCCTCGCGCCCCTCGACGCGAAGGCGGCGCGCCTCGACGCGCAGATCGGCCGCGAGGCACAGCTGCGGCGCGAGAACGAGGCGATCAACCAGCGCCGCGCCGCCGTCACGGCGACCCTCGCCAACCTCCGCGCCCGCGCCGAAGCGTTAGGCTTCTCGCAGCCCACCTTCGAGCAGCTCCGCGAGGAGTTCGACGCGTCCCTCGCCGAGCTCCGGGCCTCCGAGCTGGCGGCGATGTCCGCGCAGGGCGACGTGCAGGCCGCCGAGGCGACCTTCCGCATGGCGCACCAGGCGGACACGGACCTCAAGCGCACGCGCGACAAGCTCGACGACGTGCTCCGCGCCAAGCGCCTGCACGACGAGCTCGATCGCGCCTACTCGGACATCCGCACCGATCTCAATCTCCAGCTCCGGCCGGAGATCTCCGAGCTGGCGAGCTCCTTCCTCGTCGAGCTCACCGACGCGCGCTACTCCGAGCTCGAGCTGGACGACCAGTACCGGCTCACCGTGCTCGAGGAAGGGGTACCGAAGCCGGTCATCTCCGGCGGTGAGGAGGATCTCGCCAATCTCGTCTTCCGCCTCGCGATCTCGCAGATGATCGCCGAGCGCGCCGGCCAGGAGCTGTCGCTGCTCATCCTCGACGAGGTGTTCGGCTCGCTCGACGAGTCGCGGCGCCAGAACGTGGTCGAGCTGCTCCGCCGGCTCGGCGACCGCTTCGAGCAGGTGGTCGTCATCACGCACATCGAGTCGGTGCGCGAGGGGCTCGACCGGGTGATCGAGGTGAGCTACGACGAGGCGACCGGAGCGTCGCGCGTGACGCAGGGCGACGGCGGCGCCGGGGGCGGCAACGGGGGCGTCGTCGGCCGCATCGGCGCCGGCGACCTCGCCGGAGCGTTAGGCTAGCGATGGCGACCGCGCGGAGCTGGCGGCGCGGGACGGACGTCACGGGGCCGCATCCGATCGGCCTCGAGGACGTCCGCGCGCTGAACGAGGTGTTCAGCGACGCCTTCACCGATCGCTACCGCCGCGACGGCCTCGTCGGCGTGCGCGTCCCGATGCTCAACCCGTCGGTCTGGCGCTACGCGATCGAGGACGCGGCGGGCGGCGCGATGCTCTGGCGCGACGAGCGCGGCGCGATCGCCGCGTTCAACGTCGCGCACGTCAGCGGCGCCGAGGGCTGGATGGGCCCACTCGCCGTCCGTCCCGACTCGCAGGGCGCGGGGCTCGGCAAGCGCGTCGTCCAGGCCGGGATCGACTTCGTCCGTTCGCGCGGCGCGCGCGTCGTCGGCCTCGAGACGATGCCGCGCACCCTCGACAACATCGGCTTCTACTCGGGGCTCGGCTTCGTCCCCGGGCGGCTCACGCTCACGCTGACGCTCGACGCGGGCGCGGCCGAGCGGACACCGCTCCTCTACGGGCGGCTGCGCGAGAGCGAGAAGCGGCCGCTCCGCGACGCCTGCGCGAAGCTCGTCCAGTCGATGCTGCCGGGCTACGACTACAGCCGCGAGATCGAGCTCACCGATTCGCTCGCGCTCGGCGACACCGTCGTCCTGATGCGCGACCGCGCCGTCGCCGGCTTCGCCATCTGCCACTCGGTGCCGCTGGTGGAGGGACGGACGCGCGAGGAGCTCCGTGTGCTCAAGCTCGTGCTCGAGCGCGAGGCCGACCTCGAGGAGATGGTGCGCGCGCTCGGCGACGTCGCGCGGCGCAGCGGCACGCGGCGCGTGGCGATCCGCGTGCAGGGGGAGTACGAGGGCGTCTACCGCCGGCTCATAGCGTTAGGCGGCCGCGTGCGCTGGAGCGACCTCCGGATGTCGCTCGCCGACTTCCAGGAGCGCATGCCGCGCACCGGCGTCGTCATCTCGAACTGGGAGATCTGACGTTACCCGGCCGCCGCCGGCCGCGTCTTCATTCCGGACGGCGCGCTGCAGTCCGCTTCGGACGCGCGACGATTCCCCAGAGCAGCAGGAAGATCCCCGCGGTGAGCAGCCCGTGGAACCAACCGGGCGCTTCGAAGTAGAAGGTGCCGACCGCCCAGAGCGCCAGCATCACGAGCGCGATCGGGATCGCGGCGCTGCCGAAAAAAGTTCGCATTGACGTGTTCGGGCCAGGCCCGTAGCTTGCTTTTGGAGCAGGTGCACGAGGGACGGAGAGCTCATTTTTTGAGCCAACAAGTCCACCGAGTGGGTTCGATAATCTATACTGACGTCACGCCTCCAGTGCGGGGGAAGACGGTAGGTGTGGTGAGGACCTCATACATTCGACTGGGCTTCAAAAAACCTCTTCGTTCCCCTCCTCGTGAGCCCCGCAGCGATGCGGGGCTCGCCTTTTTTGGGTAGCTTTCGGGAACGGGGGGTCTCGCTTCTCCGTTCTCGTCTCTGGTCGAGACAACGAGAGACCCTGCGAAACCGCGATGGGAGACCGGAGAGACCGCGAGCTGACGGCGACGGGAGTTCAGAGTCGGACTCGTGAGAGACGAGAGCTGGTCGATGGGCGTCTCTCGTCCTCTCTGCTCTCTGTTCTCTCGTCCTCCTCTCGTCTCTGTTCTCTCATCCTCCTCTCGTCTCCCGACGAGAGATCGGAGTCACTCTCGTCTCCCATCGCGGTTTCTCGGGTTCTCTCCTCTCCATGAGTAGAGCATGCCACAGGTAACGGTCACCCGTCGTCTCACCTTCAACGCCGCGCACCGGGTGCACAACCCGGCGCTGAGCGAGGAGGAGAACAACACGCTGTTCGGAAAGTGCAACAATCCGAACTGGCACGGGCACAACTACACGCTCGACGTCTCGGTGCGCGGCCCGGTGAGCGATCGCACCGGCTACGTCATCGACCTCGGCGTGCTGCGCGGGGTGGTGGAGGAGCGGGTCGTCGGCCAGATCGACCACAGGAACCTCAACCTCGA
>DATAIN010000424.1:0-1956 GCA_036262635.1 Gemmatimonadaceae bacterium
GAGCTGGCCGCCCCACCAGCGGCGCGTGATGTCGGCGTAGCGGGAGTCGCGCGTCGCGAGGAAGACGACGTAGGGCACCGCGCTCGACATCTGGCGCGCCTGCCTGCCTAACGGGTCGGGCCAGCGGTCGAGCGTCGTGAACGCGCTGTCGAGGAGCGGCCGGTAGCGCGCGACCGGCACGCCCATCGCGATCTCGGCGCCGACGCGCCAGAAGCGGAAGATCGGCGCGGTCGGCGGCGCATCCTTGCCGGGGCCGAGCCGCGGCTGGACCTGCGCCGCGAGGTCGCCGGTCGCGCGCATCTCGGGGAGTGCGCCGGTCGTGGTCGCCGCGTTCGCGGCCGAGAGCACCGTCCAGAACTTGTCGAAGCCCTCGCCCTGCCTGACGGCCGCCACCGGGTAGTCGCGCAGGGCGCCGCGCAGGGTCTCCAGCGCGCGGTTCGGGTCCCGGGGCGTCTGCGCCGCCGCGAGCATGTAGGGCAGCACCGGCGAGCGGGAATCCTCGCGGCGCATCGCCTCCTCGACGACGGCGGTGGCGGAGTCGAGCTGCCCCGACTCGATGAAGGCGTCGGCGAGCGCCTTGTACGCCTGCGGCGACGCGTCGGCGGTCACCCAGCCGCGCGCGTAGCGCACCGCGAGTGCGCGCGCCTGGCTCCGCACCTGGTCGAGCTTCTGCGTGCCGTACGCGTTGCGCGCGGCCTCGTCGGGGAGATAGCGGACGCTGTCGGCGTCGAGGATGAGCTGCGAGCCGGCGTTCGCCGTCTGCCGATAGAGATCGATCTGGTGCGAGTAGGCGAGGTGGAACGAGGAGTCGAGGGCGAGCGTGCGATCGAAGGCGCGCCGCGCGACGGTCCAGTTGTGCGCGAGCAGACGGGCGTCGGCTGGACGATGGTGCCACGACGCGTCGCCGAGCCCGTACCATGCCTCGGCGGCGTTCGGGTCGGAGGCTACGATCGCGCTGTACTTCTGCTGCGCCGCCACGAAGCGCGGGCCGGCGACGGTGTCGCTGCCCGCCTCGCCCTGCGCGAGGAGCGCGCTCACCAGGTCGCGATACGCGGCGACGAGCGACCGCTCGCGCGCCGGCAGCCGGCTGCCGTTCGTGAGCGCGCGGTCGACGAGGCCGAGCTGCGTCGGGTCGCCGGCACCACGCCAGCCGAGGGCGAGCGCGCGCTTGTAGTAGGCGAGCGCGAAGCTCGAGTCCGCGCGCGTCGCGGCGTCGAACAGCGAATCGGCGCGCGCGAGCCGCCAGCCGTTGAGCGCCTTCACGCCATCCAGGTACGCGCGGTATGCCTCGAGCGACTGCGTCGTCGCCGACGCCGCGTTGGTGACGCTCGGCGGCGAGCCGGTGAGGTTGAGGAGGTCGCGCGCGAGCGCGTCGAAGAGCGGGCGCGGGTCGCTGGACCTGAGCGCGCTGCGCTGCGCTTCATCCACCTTTCGCCCGGTGGCGACGTCGAAGAGCCGGCCGACGACGACGATGGAGTCGCCGAGCGCGCTGACCTGTCCCATCAGCACCGTACCCACTCCGGCGCGGCGCGCCATGCGGCGTGCGTCCTCGAGTCCGACGCGCGATGCGCTCTCGAGGTCGGCGTCGCGGAGGAGGTCGAGGCTGCGCTCGTAGTCGACGACCTCGAGGTCCTTCCACTGCGAGAGGTCGAGGCTGAGGATGCTGACGCTCCCCTCGCGCAGCCAGGTGAGCTGCGGGGCGGGGCTCATGACGTCGAACGGCGCGACCAGGTAGGAGCGGCGCGGGTCGACCTTCGGCGCCTCGTCGGCGGTCGAGACGGCGAGCGCGATCGCCGCCGTGGCGAGGAGGACGACGGTCGTCGCGATCAGCGCGACCGAGCGCCGGCGCGGGCGCTTCCGGATGCGACTCGTGACGACGGGGGCGTCGGCACGCTCCGTCGTGATGACCGCGTCGAGCACGTCCGCCAGCTCCTGGGCGTCGATGCGCTCGGCGGG
>DATAIN010000425.1:0-4200 GCA_036262635.1 Gemmatimonadaceae bacterium
AAGGGGAAGCTCGGGCTGCTCCCCTTCCACTCGCGCCGCCAGCTCGTGACGAGCGTGCGCAGCTGGTCGCGATAGGCACGCGCCTGCCGCTCGTCGTTCGCGTTCGACTCCCCCTGATACCAGATCACGCCCTTGATCGCGATCGGGAGGAGAGGGCTGACCATCCGGTTGTAGGTGATCGCCGGGATCTTGTTCAGCCGCTGGCCGTCCATCTGCTGCAGGCTGATCTCGGCGACGCGGAATCGCCAGTCGCCCGCGAGCGGGCGCGACGTGCCGCCGATCTCCAGCCGCACATCGTCGGGCGAGCCGTAGATCCCGCCGCCGCCGCCGCCGTCGGCGACGCGCACGGCGACCACGTTCGTCCCGACGCGCAGCGCCGACGCGGGAACGGTGTAGCGGCGCGGCACGTTCCAGCCGTTGGTCCGCCCGACCTCGACCCCGTTCACCCAGGTGATGTCGTCGTCGTCGATCATGCCTAACGCGAGCATCGCGCCGCGCTGCGCCTCGTCCGCGCCGAGCGTGAAGGTCGTCCGGTACCAGGCGATGCCGTCGAGGTTCGCGTAGCCCTGTGACTCCCAGAGCGCCGGGACCCGGATCACCGGCCAGTCGGCGTCGCTCGCGTCAGGCGCGGCCCACAGCGCGACCCCGTTCACGAGGCCGGGATCCTTCGCGAGATTGCCGAAGCGCGCCTGCATCGCGGCGCGGGTCGAGTCGAGCCGCGCCCGCTCGGCGGCCAGCGCGCGTGCCGCGCCCCCGGCGCCCAGTCCCTGCGTCGGGGCGCTCAGCCAGGTCTCGATCGCGCTCCCGCCCCAGGTGACGTTGACGATGCCGATCGGTACGTCCTGCTTCTTCCGCAGCTCGCGGGCGAAGTAGTAGGCGACCGCGCTGAATGCGCCGACGTGCTGCGAATCCGCAGGTGCCCAGCTTCCCGCCACGACGTCCTCCGCCGGCTGCTCGGCCCACGAGTTGGGCACCTTGAACTCGCGGATGAGCGAGTCGTGCGCCGACGCGATCTCGCGCGCCGCGTCGTTGGCGACGGAGACCGAGAACTCCATGTTCGACTGCCCCGACGCCACCCACACGTCGCCGACGAGCACGTTGCCGACGGCGACGTGGTCGCTCCCCGCGTCGACGCGCAGCGTGAATGGCCCGCCGGCGGCCGACGCCGGAAATGCCACCGACCAGTGGCCGGTGCTGTCCGCGGTCGCGCGCAGGACGTGGCCTCTCAGGCGCGCCGTCACCAACGCCTTCGGCGCGGCCCATCCCCAGACGGGGATCGGCGCGCCGCGCTGCACGACCATCCCGTCGCTGAAGATCTTCGGGAGACGCAGCTGCGGTGTCGCGCTCTGCGCCGTCGCTCCACGCGCGGTGATGGTGAACGCGAGCAGTGCGAGGAGGACACCAACGCGCCGGCGGATCATCGGCAGGGCTCCGAGTGCTGGGGTCGCGTGCGGTGGGCGGAGAACCTGGAACGCTCCCGGGGTGGCAAGATGCCCCGGCGTCGTCGACGCGTCCAGCCGCCCCCCCGTCGTGCGGCCGGGAGCGTGCTCCAGGCCGGTGCGGGAGGGTGCCCCCTTCCCTACAAGGTTCAGGCTTCTCCCGACAGGTACCGCGCACGGGACCGCCAGACATTCGAGGCAGGTCGCGCTTCGCGCGCGCTACCTGCCGCCGGCCTGAGGTACCGGCGAATCGTCATTCACGCGGGAGGACCCATGACGAAGCATCATCTGATCGCGACGCTCGCGGCGGTCGCCCTGGTCGGGCCACCGGCGCTCGCACAGCAAAGCCCAGCCGACTCGACGAAGGGGTCTCCCGTCGTCGTCGCGTCGGCAAATGGCAGCGCCACCGATTCCGGCGCGAAGGCCGCGACGAAGAAGGACACCACCACGGAGGCCGCGAAGCCCGCGCCGACGGTGGCGAGCCGCGCCGCCGCGCTGCAGCAGGCGATCACGATTCAGCACATTCGCCCGCTCGATCAGCGCGGGATCAACGTCTTCGAGGCCCCGAAGTTCGACGACACGCCGTACAACGGCTTCGCGCTCCAGTGGGGCGCCGCCTTCACGCAGCAGTTCCAGGGGCTCGACCATCGCAACCGCGCGACCCCCGTGATCTCGGCGGGGGTGAATCAGAACCAGCTGATGCGCATGGGGCACGGCTTCAACAACGCCGTCGCGAACCTCTACCTGAACGCGCAGCTCGCGCGCGGCATCCGCGTCTCGCTCACGAGCTACATGTCGGCGCGCCATCACAACGAGATGTGGGTGAAGGACGGCTACCTGCTGATCGACGAGTCGCCTCTGTCGTGGCAGCTGCTCCAGGATCTCATGACCTTCGTCACGGTGAAGGCCGGCCACTTCGAGATCAACTACGGCGACCAGCACTTCCGTCGCACCGACAACGGTCATGCGCTGTACAACCCGTTCGTCGGCAACCTGATCATGGACGCGTTCACCACGGAGGTCGGTGGCGAGGTCTACGTCCGCCTCGGCGGCGCGATGCTGATGGGCGGCGTCACCAACGGCGAGGTGCGCGGCACGGTGCTCAATCCGCAGAAGCGGTCGCCGGCGCTGCTCGGCAAGGCGGGCTTCGATCGCCAGGTGATGAGCGATCTGCGGGTCCGGCTCACGGGCTCGATCTACAGCAAGCGGCACTCGAACAACAACACGCTCTACAGCGGTGACCGCGCCGGCTCGCGCTACTACGACGTCATGGAGAACACGACGTCGAGCGAGACCGCGCAGGCCTGGTCGGGCGCCATCCAGCCGAAGATGTCGGACAAGATCACGGCGATGGTGGTCAACCCGTTCGTGAAGTTCCACGGGCTCGAGCTGTTCGGCAACATCGAGCGGGCGAAGGGCCGCGCGGGCACGGAGTCGCGCGACCGCACGTGGGACCAGCTCGCGGGTGAGGCGGTGTACCGCTTCTTCTCAGCGGAGCAGGTCTGGGTCGGTGGACGGTACAACACCGCGAAGGGCAAGCTCGCGCTCACCGATCCGAATGAGAAGGTGACCCGCTACCAGGCGAGCACCGGCTGGTTCATCACGCCAGGCATCGTGCTGAAGGGCGAGTACGTGACGCAGAAGTACTACGGCTTCCGCCCGACCGACATCCGGCACGGCGGGAAGTTCAACGGCTTCGTCGTCGAGGGCGTCGTCGCCTTCTGATCAGAGCCGTATCGTCTGCCGCCCGGGGTGCAGGGACACTCGGCGTCCGCGCCATGCGAGCGTCCCCCGCACTTCGGGCGGCAGCGTTATGTCCGCCCGCAGCCCCGCCGCACCCTCGCGCTTCAACGCCACGGCGATGTCACCACGCGGGTGCGGGACGATTCCCTCCGCGCGCGTCAGCGGCCCGAGATGCGGCGCGACGATCACCGTCCGGAATCCCGGCGATCCGGGACGCACGCCGAGCACCGTCGCGAGCAGTCCGTAGTTCGGGTGCGCGCTCCACGCATGCGAGTCGGAGCGCGACGGCTCCGCGGATTCGAGCGTCGTCGTCAGCCCGAGCGCGAGCATCCCGCGCCAGGGTGCGAGCTGCTCCACGTACCGATCGCCGAGCCCCGCCTCGCGCATCGCCTCGAGCAGATAGAAGCTGAAGTAGTAGCTCGCGCGCACCAGAGTCGTGTCGGCGAGCATGCGCGTCATCAGCGCCTTGCGCTCGCTCGCCGGAACGGCGTGCGCGAGCACCGCGAGCACGTTCGTCTGCTGGCTGTAGAGCGCCGAGTCGGGCGAGTCGCGGAAGAGTCCGCGCTTCGCGTCCCACGCCCGCGCCCGCACCGCCGCGCGGAGCGACGCGGCTCGCGCCCGATGGCGACTCGCGATTTCTCGGCTACCCAGCGCGTCCTCCAGCTCCGCCGCCCGGTCGAGCGCGTACACGTACTGCAGCGTGACCGTCGCCGAGTGGCCGCGCTCCGCGCCCGGTGGCGCGCCACGCTTCCACGCCTCCGCCCAGTCCACGAATCCCCACCACGACTGCCCCTGACCGGCGACGAGCCCCGTCGAGTCGACGCGCGCCTCGAACCAGCCGAGCACCGCGCGCGTGCCGGGGATGAAGCGCCGCACGAACGCCGGATCGTCGCGCAGCATCCAGTAGTCGTGCACCATCGCCACCCAGAGGAGCGAGAAGGGCGGGATGTACTGCGGGAGATCGGAGGGATAGCGGCTCGCGGTGATCCCGTCGGGGATCCGCGATTCGTCGAACTGC
>DATAIN010000426.1:0-3596 GCA_036262635.1 Gemmatimonadaceae bacterium
ACCTCGATCTCTCGGCGATCCTTCACCTCCCCGAGAGCTCGCACGGCGCGACCGTGCGTCGCTGCGTCACCGTGCAGGAGCACGGCCTCGCCGCCGCGCTCGACCACGAGCTGATCGCACTGGCTGCACCGGCACTCGAGCGTCGCGAGCGGGTGCGCGTCTCCGTCGCGGTGTGCAACGTCAATCGCTCGGTGGGCACGATGCTCTCGGGCGAGATCACACGCCGGCATGGCGCGGCCGGGCTGCCTGACGGCTGCCTCACGGTCCGCTGCGCCGGGTCGGCGGGACAGAGCTTCGGCGCCTTCGCGGCACACGGCCTGACACTCGAGCTCACCGGCGAGGCGAACGACTACGTCGGGAAGGGGCTGTCGGGTGGACGGCTGATCGTGCGCGCGCCGCGCGGCGTGCACTACCTGCCGCAGGGGACCGCGATCGTCGGCAACACGGTGCTCTACGGCGCGACGAGCGGGGAGGCGTACTTCGGCGGCCTGGCGGGGCAGCGCTTCGCGGTCCGGAACAGCGGCGCGACGGCGGTGGTCGAGGGCGTCGGCGATCACGGGTGCGAGTACATGACGGGCGGCACCGTCGTCGTGCTCGGGCGGACGGGTCGCAACTTCGCCGCCGGGATGACGGGTGGGCTGGCCTTCGTGCTCGACGAATCGGCGCACGAGGAGTTCGCGCGTCGCTGCAACACGACGCTCGTCGAGCTGCACGCGGTGGAGTCCGCGGACGACCGTGCGCTGCTGCGCCGGCTGGTCGAGCAGCACGCGCACTTCACCGGGAGCGCGCGCGCAAGGTCACTGCTCGCGCGGTGGGAGCACGCGGTCCACGACTTCGTCGCGGTGGTTCCGAAGGAGCAGCAGCGGCTCCGCGTTGCTCGCGGTTCGGCGAGCGAGGGCCAGCGCCATGGGTGACCCGCGCGGATTCATCACGCTGCGGCGCGCGACACCGGTGCGCGAGCCGGTGCCGACCCGCGTGCGGCACTGGGGCGAGTTCTATACGCCGCTCGCGCCCGAGGCGCTCGCTGACCAGGGCGCGCGGTGCATGGACTGCGGCGTTCCGTTCTGTCAGGGCGACACCGGCTGTCCGGTGCGCAACGTGATCCCCGAGTGGAACGATCTCGTCCACCGCGGACGCTGGCGCGAGGCAAGCGAGGCACTGCACGCGACGAACAACTTTCCCGAGCTCACGGGCCGGCTCTGTCCCGCGCCCTGCGAATCGGCGTGCGTGCTCGGACTGATCGACGAGCCGGTCGCGATTCGGACCATCGAGCAGGCGATCGCCGATCGCGCCTTCGCCGAGGGATGGATCGCGCCGCGACCGCCGCGACACGAGCGCCCCGAGCATGTCGTCGTCGTCGGATCCGGACCGGCGGGGCTGGCCGCGGCGCAGCAGCTGCGACGCGGCGGATATCGCGTCACGGTGCTCGAGCAGGCCGATCGCATCGGCGGGCTGCTGCGCTACGGCATCCCCGACTTCAAGCTCGAGAAGGCCGTCCTCGATCGCCGGCTCGCGCAGCTGGTCGCCGAGGGCGTCGTATTCCGCACCGGGGTGAAGCTCGGCCGCGACGTGCAGCTCCACGAGCTGCGCGCCCGGTACGACGCGGTGCTGCTCGCTACGGGAGCGCAGGAGGCGCGCGAGCTGCGCGTGCCGGGCAGGGAGCTGCGCGGCGTGCACGTCGCGATGGAGCTCCTCGAGCAGCAGAACCGCCGCCTGGCCGGCGACGAGATCCCCCTCGAGGAGGAGATCACGGCGCACGGGAAGCGCGTCGTGATCATCGGCGGGGGAGACACCGGATCGGACTGCGCGGGGGTGTGCCACCGGCAGGGTGCGGTGAGCGTGCAGCAGTTCGAGCTGAACGCGCAGCCGCCGCAGCAGCGTTCGGCGACGACGCCCTGGCCGCTCTGGCCGATGCAGCTTCGCAGCTCGCACGCGCACGAGGAGGGGTGCGAGCGGGACTGGAACGTCGCGACGACGGAGCTCGTCGGCGAGCGGGGAGCGGTGCGCCGACTGCGCACCGTTCGCGTGACCACGCGGCGCGGCGCGGACGGGCACGCGGTGCCGACGGCGATCGCCGGCACCGAGCGCTTCATCGACGCGGAGCTGGTGCTCCTCGCGACGGGGTATGCTGCGCCGACCGATGCCGCGATGCTCGACGCCTCGGGCGTCGCGCGCGACTCACGCGGGATGGTCGCGACCGACGATGCGCATCACACCAGCCTCGCGCACGTCTTCGCCGCCGGCGATGCACGACGCGGCGCGTCGCTCATCGTCTGGGCGATTCGCGAGGGACGAGACGCGGCCGCGGCGATCGACCGCCATCTCGCCGCGCTCGCGACCAGGCGCTCGGCAGGCGCGATCAGCGATCCGACGGACTCTCCGGTGCGAGATCGCCCCGCTCCAGCGCGCGCCCGGCGATCGCGCTGAGCCGCGCGTCCTGATTGTTGCGGAGCGCGCGCACGTTGCGCCGTGCGCGCCGCATGGCCGCCGGGATGAATACCCGCGCGCAGTCGAGCTCCGCGGCGGCGGCTTCCACGCTGCCCGCACGCTCGATCTCCCACGTCGTCCGCGAGAGCACCGCGACCGACATGAAGATGTCGATCGCCGCGTTCGCCAGCCGCAGCTGGAGGAACTGTCGCTCGATCACCTGCTTCCCGTGCCGGATGAGCAGCCCCTCGACGGCGAGCGCGAGGCCCTGCACCATCGCCGCGACGCTCTCCGCCTCCTCGGCGAGCGCCTCGTGCGCCCTGGTGAACGACGGTTTCGTGATCTGGCGCTTCGCCCGGCCGGCGACGTACGAGCCGATGGCGCCGAGCGAATGAAGCGGATCCTTGAACGCCTTGCCTAACGCCTTGAGCCGCTCGCCGGGCTGCTGGAGCGCGGTGAGGGCGATGAGCGCGCGCAGGATCTCGTTCGTCCCCTCGAAGATGAGGTTGATCCGCGAGTCGCGGACCGCCTGCTCGTAGGGGTACTCCTTGGAGTAGCCGATCCCGCCGGCGATCTGGAGCGCGTCGTTGGTCGCGCGGAAGGCGAGCTCGCTCGCGAACACCTTGCACGCCGCCGTCTCGAGCGAGTAGTCGATTCCGCCACGGTCCACCATCCCCGCGGTCAGCATCCACGCGGAGTCAGCGGCGTACGTCTCGGCGGCGTTCACCGCGATCTTCTGCTGGATCATCTCGAAGGAGCCGATCGGCCGGCCGAACTGCTCGCGCTGCTTCGCGTGGGCGAGCGCTTCCTGCATGATGCGCCGTGTGCCGCGCGCCGAGGCCGCGGCGAGCCCGAGCCGGCCCGAGTTGAGGATCTCGAGTGCGAAGCGAAATCCCTGGCCGACGTCGCCGAGCCGGTCCTCCACCGGAACACGCACGTTCTCGAAGGTCACCGTGCGCGTGTCGCTCGCCTTGATCCCCATCTTCTGCTCGGGCTGGCCGAGCGTGATGCCCGGAAGCGTCGCGTCCACGGCGAAGGCGGTCACGCGCTGCTTCTGCTTCCCGTCGATCGTCACCGGCACCTTGGCGAACACGGTGAACAGCCCCGCGTAGCCGGCGTTGGAGATCCAGATCTTCGTGCCGGTGATGGTGTACGACTTCTCATCTGCG
>DATAIN010000427.1:0-3795 GCA_036262635.1 Gemmatimonadaceae bacterium
GAGTGGGACCTCAGCGACGGGACGGTCAAGAGGATTCCCCTTCGCGACCGCGCCTACGAGATGGTACTCGTCAACCGCATCCGCGAGCGCGTCAAGGCGTGGCGAGAGGCGGGCTATCCCGGCGCGACGCGCACGACGCTCGACCTCCTCCGCTGGTGGACGCGCGACGGCCGACGGCAGAACCTCTTCTTCGCGCAAGTCGAAGCCGCCGAGACGATCATCTTCCTCAAGGAGGCGCGGCTCGACTTCCGGCAGGGCATCGCCGTTCCCCGCGATCACGTCGGCCCGCAGAAGGAAGCTGACGGCTTCCGCGACTTCGAGCGGTATGCCTGCAAGATGGCCACGGGGTCGGGGAAGACCACCGTCATGGGAATGCTCTGCGCCTGGAGCATCCTCAACAAGATCGCCGACCGCTCCAACGCCACATACTCCGACGCGGTGCTCGTGGTCTGTCCCAACGTCACGATCCGCGACCGGCTTCGCGAGCTGAGCCCCGACCTCGGCGACGCGAGCGTCTACCGCACCCGCGACCTGGTCTCGCCGGAGCTGATGCCGACCCTCACACGAGGGCGCGTGCTGGTCACCAACTGGCACGTCTTCGAGCCGCAGGCGATGTCGCAGGGCGGTGTGAGCGCGAAGGTCACGCGCATGGGTGTCCCCGTCGACACGATCGAGACCATCACCATCGGCGAGAAGAACACCACGGCGCGCGGCTCGCGCTACATGACGCGCGAGAGCTTCGAGGCGCTGCTCGCGACCGGCGACTTCATGGTGCTCAGCGACGAGCTGGATGGCGAAGGGCGGGTGAAGAAGGCGACGATCTCGAGCCGCCGGTGGGTCGAGAGCGACACCGCCCTGCTCGCCCGCGTCCTCGGCCGCGACATCGGCGGGAAGCAGAACATCCTCGTGCTCAATGACGAGGCGCACCACGCCTACCGCATCAGCGAGGGGCAGGAAGAAGAGGACGACGCCGAAGCACTGACGGGCACCGCGGAAGAGGACGATGTCATCGCGAAGGAAGCGACGATCTGGGTGGATGGCCTCGATCGGGTCCACAAGCATCGCGGCATCAACTTCTGTGTCGACCTCTCGGCGACGCCCTATTTCCTCGCCCGTGCAGGGCGTGACACGGCGCGGCCGTTCCCGTGGACGGTGAGCGACTTCGGGCTCGTCGACGCGATCGAGAGCGGGCTCGTGAAGGTGCCGCAGCTTCCGGCCGCGGATACGACGGGCGCCGAGCGATCGCCGTACTACAACATCTGGGAATGGGTGAAGGGCAAGCTCACTTCCGCGGAGAAGGGTGGGCGCAAGGGCGGTGGATTCAAGCCGGCCGCGGTGCTCAAGCATGCGGCGCAGCCGATCGCGATGCTCGGCGGCGAGTGGCGCGAGGAATGGAAGCGCTGGCGCGACGACCGGCAGGATCCACGGCCGCCCGTGTTCATCATCGTCTGCAAGGACATCAAGCTCGCGAAGGTGGTCCACGAGTGGATCGCGGAAGACACCTGTCCCGAGGGGATCAACAGCTTCGCGATCGAGGAGCTGCGGAACGTCGGCGGGAAGCAGTACACCATCCGCGTCGACACGAAGGTGGTCGCCGAGACGGACGCGGAGGCGGGCGAGGGTGAGAGCCGTGGTGCGCAGGCCGACGAGATGCGGTGGATGCGCTTCACGCTCGACACCGTCGGCAAGCTCGACTGGCCGCGCGACCGGCAGGGGAGCGCGCTGATGCCGGCGGGATTTGCCGAGCTGGCGGCGAAGCTCGGGCGGCCGATGCACCCGCCAGGGCGCGACGTGCGCTGCATCGTCAGCGTCGGGATGCTCACCGAAGGGTGGGACGCGAACACCGTCACGCACATCGTCGGGCTTCGCCCCTTCATGAGCCAGCTCCTCTGCGAGCAGGTCGTGGGACGCGGGCTGCGGCGGCGAAGCTACGAGGTGGACGCGAACGGGATGTTCGCTGAGGAGGTGGCGCAGGTATTCGGCGTCCCGTTCGAGATCGTTCCCTACAAGGCGACGACTGGCGGCACGCCGCAGCGCGTCAAGCGATACCACGTACACGCATTGCCCGAGCGCGCGCACCTCGCGATCGAGTACCCGATCGTCGAGGGCTACACGCAGGCGGTCCGCAATCACGTCACCGTGGACTGGCGGCGGGTGCCGCGCCTCGTGCTCAAGCCGGGGGAGCATCCGACGATCGTCGAGGTCGAGGGACTGATGATGACGACGGACGGGTCACCCGCCTCGGCGCGGTTCGGTCAGACGCGAGAGGTGACGCTCAGGCCATACTTCGCTGGGATGCGCATGCAGGAAGGTGTCTTCCGCATGGCGCGGGATCTCACGAGGGAATACCTCGACGCGGCGGGCACGAGGATTCCCGCGCACGTGCTCTTCCCGCAGCTCGTGAAGATCGTCGAGCGCTTCGTGCTGGAGCACGTCGAGGTGCCGCCGTCGAGCGAGCTGCGCAACGTCTTTCTCGCGCCGTACTACGGCTGGGCGCTCGAGATCCTGCGACAGGAGATCCACCCTGATACGTCGCGGGGCGAGGCACCGGAGGTGCCGCGTGTGGCCGGGATCGGGAGCACGAGCAGCGTGGACTTCTGGACGAGCCGCGACGTGAAGCCCGTGGACAAGAGCCACGTGAACTTCCTCGTCATGGACACGGCGAAGTGGGAGCAGCAGGCCGCCTTCCACATCAGCAGGCACCGCGTCGTCGATGCGTTCGTCAAGAATGCAGGGATGGACTTCGCGATCCCGTACCTCCACAACGGGCAGGGGCACGACTACATCCCCGACTTCATCATCAGGCTGAAAGGCGACGGATCGGACTACCTGATCATCGAGACGAAGGGGTACGACGAGTTGGTGGGCGTCAAGCGGACCGCTGCAGAGCGGTGGGTGGCGGCGGTGAACGCGGACGGTCGGTATGGAAGATGGCAGTACCGACTGGCGACGAGGGTGGAGGATGTGCCGCAGATACTGGAGGAGGCAGTGATGTCCCCGAGTGCAACTCAGGCAGACGCGTAAGCGGAATCCGGTTCGCTATGGAGATTACAGTCGCAGAGCTCGTGCATCGGTTCGATACCGGCGAAATCCGCCTCCCGCTGATGCAGCGCGATTACGTCTGGAAAGGAAAAAAAGTCGCGAAGCTGCTGGACTCGCTGTATCGAGGCTGGCCTATTGGCTCGTTCTATGTCTGGCAGACGCAGGATGCGCAGCCCACTCGTGAGAGGGTGGGACGCGTCTCGGGGGTACGGCGGCTCGACGGAGTTTATGGCTTTCTATTGGACGGGCAGCAGCGCCTCACCAGTCTCTCGCTCGCCATTCAGGGGGAAGCGGAGGGCGATCTGGCGCAGCGTGCCTTCTTCGACGTGGAGAACGAGCAGTTCGTGCTCGGAACTTCGACGAAGACGGTAGCGCGCCGGGTCGCAGCCGGCGATCCCCTTCTGGTGCCCCTTTCCGACTTGTTTCCGGCGCAGCCGAGCAACTACGGCGATCACGCGACGCACGGCGCAATCGAGAAAACAATTCAAGCACTTCGAGAGCAGAAAAAGCTTGGCCGAGGTGATCATCACGAGGTCGCGTTCCGTTCACGGCTTCATCGGGTAGCGCGCATGCTCGCATGCAGAGCGCTTTGCGAGGAGTTTACGGACGACGACGAAGAGCATGCTTTCGAGCTCTTCTCTCGTTTGAACAAAGGAGGCACCTCCCTGCAAGCCGGGGACGTCGAAGCTGCGCGCCTAGCGTCGGCAGGAACGCGAAAGATCGTCGCGCCAATGAGGTCGGTCGTCGCGGAGC
>DATAIN010000428.1:0-8670 GCA_036262635.1 Gemmatimonadaceae bacterium
CGCTGATCACCGCGCGGAGCAGGTCGGAGAGCAGATCGCTGCTCGACTTGTAGTAGCCGCCATCGAGCTTCACGTGCGAAAGCGCCGCTGGCGACGCCATGACCGTCTCCGTGAGGTCCTGCCGGAGCGTGACGGGCTTCGAGAACTGGAGGCCGTGCGGGCTGAACTCGTAGGCGACCGAGCGCCCAGGGACCGCGGTGACGGTGATCGGCGTCGGCGCCGAGAGCGCGCCGGCCGGGATCGAGACGGTGAGCCCGGCGGTCGGAAGCTTGATGACGCCGCCCCCCCAGCCGACCACCTGCGTGGTCGTCACGCCGGCGGGAAGGGGAGCCTGGCGCTGGAGAACGACGACCGTGTCCGGGCTCAGAAGCGGGCCGACGATCGGCAGTCCGCCGAGGTCGATGCCGAGCAATGCCTCCGGACGCGCGGCGTCGCCGGCGGGAGATTGCACGGTCGACGCGACCGGCGAGGAGACGCTCGCGTCGCGGCAGCCGGCGAGGACAATGAGGCAGCCGACGAGGGCGGCTCGGGAGGTCGAAAGGAGGTTGCGCTTCATGAGACCGGGGGCTGGGGTTGCCTTATGGCTGAGGCAGCCTGCGTACCACCGGCCCAACACGATGTGGCGGAACTACTTGGGTAGAATCGGGACTCGCTGGATGAGCGGGGTTGGAACGAAACGTTCCAAGGCGACTGGAAAGCTTCTTTCCAGCGCGCTGCCCGCGACTCAGCTCTCGGCGCGCGCGATCCGGGCGGAGAGCTCCTCGGCGCTGTGCGTCGCTCCCGCCTTCTGGAAGGTGGCCAGTGCCTCGCTCCACACCGCGCCGGCGACCTCGCGCTCCCCGCGCAGCCGCCACAGCTCACCGGCTTCGCCGAGGAGCTCGGCCTCGAGGATCGAATCCTCGGCGGAGTGCGCGAGCTCGCACGCTTCCGCGAGCGCCGAGATGGCGGCGTCGTAGTCGCCGCGCTCGCGGCCGATCCGCGCGTAGAGCTTCAGCGTCTCGGCGCGCCGCAGCCGGTCACCGCGCTGCACCGAGAGGGCGAGGGAGCGCTTGCAGGCGTCGGCGGCGTCGTCGGCCCGGCCGCGAGCGAGCATGAGCTCCGCGTAGTTCTGCTCGACGACGCTCTCGACGAGGGAATCCCCGCGCGAGCGAGCGATCGCGCGCGCGCGTGCGTAGGCCTCCTCCGCGAGCTCGTGCTGCTCGCTCTCGGTGTAGAGGCGCGCGAGGTTGCTCAGCACCCACGATGCGCCCTCCTCGTCGCCGATGGCGTCGAAGGCAGCCAGGCTCTCCTCGTAGGCGTGGCGCGCCTTCTCCCACTCACCGCGCTGGCTGGCGAGGATGCCGAGATTCTGGTGGATGATCCCCTTGAGCCGCGCGTCGCCGACCGATGCCGCGGCGTTCCCGGCCTGACGATAGAGGCGCTCGGCTTCGGCGAGCTCCCCGCGCCGCTGCTGCACGCTCGCCAGGCAGTTGAGCGCGCTGGCGAGCCCCGCGATGCAGCTCGTGCCCTCGCACTTCTCGAGGCTGCGCCGATAGAGCGCTTCGGCTTCCGCGGTCTCGCCGCGATGGAGGTGCACGTTTCCCTTCCGGCGCAGCACCATCGCGACGAGGTCCGGATCACCGGACTCGCCGAGGGCGTCCAGCGCCGCGTCGTATGCGACGAGCGCGTCGACCGGGTGGCCTTCACGCTCCGCGGAGCGCGCGCGACCTACCTCGGTCAGCGCGCGCTGCTCGCGGTCCGCCTCTTCATTGGCCATCGCGTCACTCGGCGTCCTGCCCTCCTCAGTCCACCGCCACGAGATAGCCCGAGAAGTGGCTGACGGTGAAGCGGACGTTCAGGCTGAAGAGATCGACGCTCGTCGGCTCGAGCTCGTGCACGAGCGCGGAGCCGTCGGGAAGGATGTCGTCGCGCGACGAGAAATAGGCGCCGGTGAACTTCGTACCGAGGAGCGCGGGGAGGATCGTCGTCAGCGAAAGGTCCTGCCTCACGGTGAGCCGCTTCGCGAACGTCGTCCCCGCGGGCTGGAACTCATAGGCGACGGTGGGCCCGGCGACGGCGGTGACGGTGATGGTCGTCGGGCTCGTGACCGCGTACGCCGGCACGTCGAGGCGGAACCCGGTCTCGGGGATCGTGATCGTGCCGCCCTCGGGCCCGATGGTCGCGCTGGTCGTGACGTCGTTCGGCAGCGGGGTCGCCCAGCGCAGCGTGGCGACGGTGGTATCGACGATGCGAACGCCCCCGATCCCGATGGTGATCGGGAGGCCGAGGAGCGCGGAGGGCTGAGTAGCCTCGCGCGGCGTCGGGGCGGTCGGTTCGCTGCAGGAGAAGGTCGCGGCCGCGCCGATGGCGAGGGCGATCGAGCGGAGGGCGAAGCGGGAAAAGCGGAGACTGGTCATCGCGGATGGCGGACTGCGGTTCGGCTGGAGCGGGAAGCGCAACTCTACAAGCATCTTGCGTACCGATTCGGACTGTCCGCGGCAACGAACCGTGGCCGGGCGGTCAGCCCAGTCGTAAGGGAAACCCTGACGGCAGTGTCGGGCGAGGGGGATGAAAAATCGGGGGGCGCCTGACGCAGGGTCGGGGGGCGCCCGGCGATAGTCAGTACTGAAGAAACGCGCTCTACGCGCGCCGACCTCAGCCAGCGAGCACCCCCCATGAGCGATACGAAGACCTCGCCCGTTTCGACCACCGAAATCTCCGGCGGCCACCCGACCGCGACGCGGCGCCAGTTCCTGCGGCGCGCCGCGGTAGCAGCCGTCGCGGCGCCGACCGCCGCCACCCTTCTGGCGGCGTGCAGGGACGACGACGCGGGGAAGGAGGTCCAGTCGGCTCCGGCGGGACAGAACGTCGCGACCAGTCCGGCGTCACCGAAGAGCCAGATCCCGACCGAGCACGGCGGGACGATGCCGACGCCGGCGGCGGGCGCGGTGGGGGCGACCCCGGCCGACACGATGGACGCGATGCACGAGCGCGGGGTGAAGGCGTTCCCGGCGAAGACCAGGGGCAAGGGCAATCAGCCCCTCCAGCCGCGCATCGAGAACGGCGTGAAGGTCTACGACATCACGGTGCGCAAGATCCAGTGGGAGACGGAGCCGGGAAAGACGGTGGAGGCGTGGGCGTACAACGACCAGGTTCCCGGCCCGCAGATCCGCGTGCGCGAGGGCGACCGCGTGCGGATGGTGGTGAAGAACGAGCTCCCCGAGTCGACGGTCGTGCACTTCCACGGTGTCGAGCTGCCTAACGATCAGGACGGGGTGCCCTTCATCACGCAGCCGCCGATCAAGCCCGGGCAGAGCTACACCTACGAGTTCACGGCGCCGAATCCGGGCTCGCACATGTACCACTCGCACCACAACGCGGCGAAGCAGGTCGGCCTCGGGCTGCTCGGCGCCTTCATCATCGAGCCGAAGCAAAAGCGCGCGATCGAGAAGGTGGACGTGGACTACGTCATGATCCTGAACGACGGGATGCACGGCTACACGCTGAACGGGAAGGGCTTCCCGGCGACGGAGCCGATCGTCGCGAAGCTCGGGCAGAAGGTGCGCATCCGGTTCATGAACGAGGGGATGATGATCCACCCGATGCATCTCCACGGGATGCACATGACGGTGATCGACAAGGACGGCTGGCCGCAGCCCGCGCCGTGGCGGTGCGACACGCTGAACATCGCGCCGGGCGAGCGGTGGGACGTGATCGTGAACTGCAACAACCCCGGCGTGTGGGCCTTCCACTGCCACATCCTCCCGCACGCCGAGTCGGATCACGGTATGTTCGGGATGGTCACCGCACTCATCGTCAACAAGTAGGGATCCCATGAGCGACGATCAGATTCGTGTCGTACTCGCCGACGATCATGCGATCGTGCGGGCCGGACTCAAGGCGATACTCGGCGCGGCGCGCGACATCGCGGTCGTCGGCGAGGCGTCGAACGGGCGTGACGCGATCGCGCTCACCGAGCGATTTCACCCGCACGTCGTCGTGATGGACCTGACGATGGGCGAGATGGACGGCATCGCGGCGACGAAGGCGCTCGCCGCGATGGCCACGCCGCCGCGCGTGCTCGTGCTGACGATGCATCCCGAGGACGAGTACCTGGTGCCGCTGCTCGAGGCGGGGGCGGCGGGGTATCTCGTGAAGAGCGCGGCGGACCGCGATCTCGTGGACGCGATCCGCGCGGTGGCGCGCGGCGACCTGTACGTGCGCCCGTCGGCGGCCCGGGTGCTGGCGCGCGAGTTGAAGAAGAAGGAGGAAGCGGCCGACGACCGGGCGCGCTACGAGAAGCTCACCGAGCGCGAGCGTGACGTCCTGCGCCTGACCGCGGAGGGCTACACCGCGCCGGAGATCGGCGAGAAGCTCCACATCAGCCCGAAGACGGTCGACACCTACAAGCAACGCGTGAACGAGAAGCTCGGGTTGACGCACCGCCCGGATTATGTGAAGTTCGCGCTTCGCGTCGGGCTCCTCGCAGCGGAGAAGACTGCCCGATGATGTGAACCTCGACGACGGGGGACGGCGGCCATGAACACGACCGGATCGGGCGCGCGCATCGCCATCGCGATCGTCCTGTTGGGAATCACCGCCGCCGCCTCGCCGAGCGCGACTCGCGCGCAGGCCACGGTTCGTCCGGTGAGCGCGACGCGTCCGGCGGCGAGCGCCACCATCGCGCGCCGCGACAGCGTGTACTTCGAGTTCCAGGTCGAAAAGCCGGCGGAGGCGCTCCCGGGCGGCAGCCGTCCGGCGTATCCGGCCCCACTCTCCGCGGCGCACGTCGAGGGAGAGGTGCTGGTGCAGTTCGTCGTCGACACCGCGGGCCGCGTCGAGCCGGGGACCTTCAAGGTGCTCGAGACGACGAACGCGGTCTTCGCCGACGCGGTCGAGGCGGCACTGCCGGGGATGCGCTTCTCTCCGGCCGAGCTCCACGGCCGACTCGTGCGCCAGCTCGTCCAGCAGCCCTTCGTCTTCAGGCTCGACTAGCGGGCGCCGCCTAACGCGCGTCGGCGCGCTCCGCCATCACGAGCGGGAGGTCGAGGTGGAAGGTCGCCCCCTGTCCCGGGGTGCTGACCACGGTGATCTCGCCCCCCATCAGTCGCGCGAGCTGGCGCGACAGTCCCAGCCCGAGCCCCGTGCCGCGCCCCTTCGCGACGCCGACGATCTGCTCGTACGGCAGGAAGATGCGCTCCTGATTCTCCGCCGAGATGCCCGGTCCGGAGTCGGTGACCGAGACGCGCACTCCCGCTCCGGCGCGCGACCCCACGGCGACGGTGACCGTCCTTCCCTCCGGCGTGAACTTGATCGCGTTCGCGACGAGGTTGATGACGATCTGCCGCACCCGCCCTCCATCGAGCTCGGCGCGCAGCTCGCCGCCGGGGGGCTGGAGGACGAGATGGACGCCGGCCACCTCGGACTCGAGGCGGAGATGCTCGACGGCGGCCGCGACGGTCTCTCCGACGTCGAGATCCCACGCGCCGAGCGTGAGCCGGCCTTCCTGGATCCGCGAGAGGCTGAGCAGGTCCTCGATCAGGCGGCTCGTCTGCTCCGCGCTCCCGGCGAGATTGCGCAGCCCCGTGTGGAGCTGTGCCGGATCCTCGGGGGGCGCCTGCATGAGATGCCGCGCCCACACCTTCACCGCGGCGATCGCGTTGCCCAGCTCGTGGCTCGTCGCCGCGAAGAAGCGGTCGCGCGCCAGCCGCAGATACGCATTCTCGATCGCGATCGCGGCCTGCGCGGCGAGCACCCGCAGGAGATCGAGATCGTTCTCGCCGAAGTCGCCGCCGCCCTGCTTCTCGGTGACGTAGAGGTTCCCGAAGACACGCCCCTGCGCGACGATGGGGGTGCCGAGGAAGGAGCGCATCTGCGGATGGTTGCGCGGCACGCCAACCGATGCCGGATGCTCGCGCAGGTCGTGCAGCCGGAGCGGCCGCGCGTCGCGCACGAGCAGGCCGAGGATCCCGTGCCCCGTCGGCAGCGCGCCCATCTTCGCGCGCTGCGCCGGCGTCAGCCCCGAGGTGATGAAATCGGAGAGCCCCGTCCCCTCGGCGTTGACCACGCCTAACGCCCCGTAGCGCGCGCCGACGAGATCGCGCGCCGCGTCGGCGAGGATCTGGAGCAGCTCGTCGAGCTTCGAGGTGGAGGCGAGGGCGAGGCCGGTGCGGACGAGGACGTCGGCAACGCGTGCCGCCTCTTCCGGAGTGGGCTGCGGAGACGGAGCGGTCACGGGGCGGCGGAGGGACAGAGTGCGACGAGCATGCAGTCGCCGCAGCGCGGCTTGCGCGCGTCGCAGACCTGGCGACCGTGCTCGATGAGCAGGTGCGAGAGCATCGTCCAGCGGTCGCGCGCGAAGAGCGGCACCAGCGCGCTCTCGATCTTCACCGGATCGTTCTCGCGCACGAGGCCGAGGCGCTGGCTGAGCCGCGACACGTGCGTGTCGACGACGATCCCCTCGTTGCGCCCGAACGCGTTGCCGAGGACGACGTTCGCCGTCTTGCGGCCGACGCCGGGGAGCGCGGTGAGCGCATTCATGTCGCAGGGCACCTCGCCGCCATGGGCGTCGACGAGCGCACCGGCCATCGCGATGATGTTCTGCGCCTTGTTCCGGAAGAAGCCGGTGCTGCGGATGATCTCCTCGACCTCCTCCTGTTTCGCCGCGGCGAGGGCGCGCGCGTCGGGGTACTTCGCGAAGAGGACCGGGGTGACCATGTTGACACGCTTGTCGGTGCACTGCGCGCTGAGGATGGTCGCGACGATCAGCTCGAAGGCGTTGCGATGGTCGAGCGCGCAGTGCGCGTCGGGATAGGCGCGCGCGAGCTCGTCGTAGATGCGATCGGGGTCGGGGGACCAGGGGCCAGGCTTCGGCCGCGTGCCCTTCAGCCGCTTCGCCGCGCGCGCCGCCTTCCTTGCCGGCCGCTTCCTGGCGGTCGTCGTTCGTGGCGCCGTCCCTGACGCCCGGCCCCTGGCCCCCTTCTTCCCCGCCATCAGCGCGTCTTCCGCGCGAACCGGCGCACCGCCGCCGCGTCGCGGGTGTTGAGCACGTCCCGCGCCTCGAGCCATCCCTTGCGCGCCATCAGCACGCCGAGCGAGGTGTTGTCGAGGCCGCGCGTGGAATGCGCGTCGGGACCGATGGCGATGGTGACGCCGAGCCGCTTCGCCTCGCGCAGGACGCGCCAGTCGAGATCGAGGCGATGCGGGTCGGCGTTGAGCTCCACCGCGACACCGCGCTCGGCGGCCTTCGCGAGCACGGCGCTCATGTCGAGATCGTAGGGATCGCGCGAGAGCAGGAGGCGGCCGGTGGGATGGGCGAGCACGGTGAGGTGCGGGTCGTCGAGCGCACGGAGCACGCGCTCGGTCATCGGCGCGCCGTTCATCCCGAAGCGGTTGTGAATGGAGCCGATGACGAAGTCGAAGCGATCGAGCAGCTCCGCATCGTAATCGAGGCGACCGTCGGCGAGAATGTCGGCCTCGATTCCCTTGAGAACGGTGAACGAAGCGCCGAGCGTTTCGTTCAGCTGATCGATCTCCTCGTGCTGGCGGAGGACGTCGTCGCGCTTGAGCCCTCCGGCATAGAAGGCGGCCTGCGAGTGATCGGAGATGCCGATGTAGCTCCACCCGCGCTCGCGCGCCGCGGCCGCCATCTCGGCGACCGACGCCTTGCCGTCGGAGTAGCGGGTGTGACAGTGGATCACGCCGCGGAGCTGGTCGCCGCGCAGGAGATCGGGAAGCGCGTTCGCCGCCGCGGCATCGACCTCGTCGCCGGTCTCGCGCAGCTCGGGCGGGATGAAGGGGAGCCCGAGGGCGAGATAGAGATCCGCTTCGTCGGCGATGGGGAGCTCGCCTCCGGCGGCGGCATGGAGCGTGTCTTCGGCGAGCGTGAGCCCGCGCGAGCGCGCCAGCTCGGCGACCCGCGCGACATGCGCCTCGCTTCCCGTGGCGCGCCAGAGCGCGATGGCGAAATCGCCCTCGAGAACGCAGCGGAGATCGACGCAGACGCCATCGACGTAGGTGATGGTCGCCGCGCCGGGCCCGCGGCCGGCGACGCGGCGGACACCGGGAGCACCGGCCATCGCGCGGACGATCGCGTCGGGATCGGTGTCCTCGCGGCACGCGGCGACGACGTCGATCCCGCGCACGACCTCGAGGTTCCGGCGCACCGCACCGGCGATCTCGGCGCGCGCGATGTCGGGATGGCCGGCGACCGAGGCGCGAAGCCGCGACGCCTCGGCGAGCGCCGCGGGAAGGAGCATCTGGTCGCCGGCGGCGCGAAGCTTCTCGATGCCGGTGAGGATGGCCTGCACCGACTTCGGCCCGAAGCCCTTCACGGTCGCGAGCCGCCCGGAGCGCGCCGCGTCCTCGAGCTCGTCGAGGTTGCGGATGCCTAACGCCTCGTGGAGGGCGTGGATCTTCGCGCCGCCGAGCCGGGGGAGCCGGAGGAGCTCGAGCAGCCCCTCGGGGATGGAGGCGCGGAGTCGCTCGAGGTAGGCGCTCTCGCCCGTCTCGACGAGCTCGCGGATGACGCCGAGCGTCGCCGGCCCGACGCCCTGCAGCTCGGCGATGGCGCCGCTGGCGAGGAGGGGCGCGAGATCGTCGGTGTCGATGGAGCGAAGCGCGCGCGCGGCACCCTCGTAGGCGCGCGCCTTGAACGGGTTCCCCCCGGAGAGCTCGAGCAGGGCGGCGATG
>DATAIN010000429.1:0-2666 GCA_036262635.1 Gemmatimonadaceae bacterium
AGGGCGCGAGCAGCCGGGTGGGCGAGCTGCTCGACGACGCCGTCAGCAGCCTCGTGACCGGCGTGCACGGCGCCTTCCAGGGACGGCTCGAGGGCTGGGTCAACGAGCTGAAGGAGGCGATCGGCGCTCCGCAGAACGCGAACCGCTCGCGCGGCGACGGCACCGGCGCCAGCAGCGGCGCCGGCAGCTGGCAGTCGCAGGGTGCCGGAGCGTCCGGATTCTCGGCGGCGTCGGCGGGAACGTTAGGCGCCGGCGACAGCGCCCAGCTCGGCCGCGCCGACTGAGCCAGGCGCCAGCGAAGCGGCCCGGCGAGCATCGCTCGCCGGGCCGTTTCGTCGTTCCGGACCTTCCGGACCGTCAGGCGCTCCGCCGAACCCAGCGCGCCAGCTCGCGGATCGTCGGGCGCTTCCCGTACATGAGCAGGCCGACGCGGTAGATCCGTGACGCGAACCAGATCGCGATCACGATCATCACGATCATTCCGACGATGGCCGCAATCACCTCGCTCCACGGAACCGAGGTCAGGCTCAGGCGCAGCGGCATCAGTATCGCCGCCGAGAACGGGAACAGCGACGCCCAGCGCGCGAGCGGCGTCATCGGATTGATCAGCACCGGCTGGACGAGGATGATCGTTCCGACGAGGAGAAGCGTGAAGGGCTGCTGCGCCTGCTGTGCCTCACGGTCGTCGCTGACCATCGCCCCGACCGAGGCGAAGAGCGCCGAGTAGAGGAGAAAGCCGAGGACGAAGAAGACCAGCAGCAGGAGCGCGACGGGAAGCGCGATGCTCGGGATCGAGATCGACGGGTTCATGATCCCGAGCGCTTTGAAGATCGGGGCGCGCAGGTAGAAGAGCGCCACCGTCGTCGCGATCCAGAGCACCTGCTGCGTGATCCCGACCGCGCCGACGCCGATCACCTTCCCCGCGAGCAGCGTGTCGGGCGGAACGCTCGAGACGATCACCTCCGCGACGCGCGTCTGCTTCTCCTCGAGAACGCTCCGCATCACGTTCTGCGAGTAGAGGAAGATCGACATGTATAGGAGGAAGGCGATCATGAAGGAGAAGAAGTACTTCACCAGCCCGCCCTTTCCTTCGCGTCCCCGGTCGCCGATCTGGTCGGCCGACAGCTCGATGCGCTTCGCGCTCGTCAGGCGCATCACGCGGTCGGCGTTCATCCCCTCGGCCTCGAGTCGCGTCGCGAGCACCGCCTCGCGCACGGCGCTCGAGATCCGCCCGATCTCGGCGAGCGACGACGCATTGCGGCCGGCGTAGCGGGCGATCGTGTCCGTCAGGATCGTCGGCGGGATGACGAGGTAGCCGCGACGCTCCTTCTTCATCACGGCATCCATCGCCGCGACCTCGGCTGCGGCGAGCTGCGTCGTGTCGAGCTCGATGATCTGGGTGCGGCCGGTATCGCCGGCCACCATCGAGCCGCCGCCGAGCGCGAACTGGATGCGCTTGCCGACGCCGCGGCCGCTCGCGTCGAGGATGATCATGTTCGTCACGTCCACGCGCTCGGCGCTGCGCGTCGTGAGCCAGATCGGGAAGATCGTGATCATCCCGAAGAAGAGCGGCGCGAAGACGGTGGCGATGATGAACCACTTCGTCCGCACCCGCTCCAGGTACTCCCGCTTCACCACCGCCCAGAGTCTAGCCATGGCCGCTCATCCCCGCCTCGACGCCGCTCGCGCCGACTCGGTCGAGGAATATCCGGTGCAGCGAGGGCTGCATGCGCTCGAAACGGCGGATTGGCGCCCCCGCGTCCACCAGTCGCCGCAACAGCACTTCCGCGTCGCCTCCCGGCGCGAGCTCGATCTCGAAGAAGCGATTCGAGTCGTCGGCGCGGTTGACGAGCGACCGGTCGGCGAGGATCGCCTTCACCGCCGGTGAAGGGTCGGCGTCGAGCGCGAGCGCGACGCTCCGCTCGCCGTGCGCGGACTTCACCTCACTCACCGCGCCGTCGAGCACCTTCTCGCCACGGGCGATGATGCAGACCGCGTCGCAGAGCCGCTCCGCGTTCTCCATGAGGTGCGTGCTGAAGATGACCGTCTTGCCGCGCCGCTTCAGCTCCACGACGGTGTCCTTGAGCGCCTGCGCATTCAGCGGATCGAGTCCGCTGAACGGCTCGTCGAGGATCACGAGCTCCGGGTCGTGGAGGAGCGCGCCGATGAACTGCACCTTCTGCTGCATGCCGCGCGAGAGCTCGTCCACCTTCGCGGTGCCCCAGTCCTTCTCGGCGCTGCGCAGCGTCAGGCGGTCGAGCCACTCGTCGATCCTGCGGTCGGCTTCCTTCGCCTTCACTCCCTTGAGCTCGCCCAGGAAGCGCAGCACGCGCCGTACCTGCATCTTCCGGTAGAGTCCACGCTCCTCCGGGAGGTAGCCGACGAAGTCCTGCACCGCGCGGTCGCGGTGCGAGCGACCGAGCACGCTGATGGTGCCGCGGTCAGGCTCGATGATGTCGAGGATCATGCGGATCGTCGTCGTCTTGCCAGCGCCGTTCGGCCCGAGCAGGCCGTAGACGGTGCCACGCGGGACGACGAGCGAGAGGTCGCGCACCGCGACGTGTGCCGCATAGCGTTTCTCGACGTTCCTGATCTCGATGGCGGGATCGCTCATCCGTGATTCCGGGAGTCGCATGAGGGTGCCGCGCAAGCTAGCGCGTGGTGAC
>DATAIN010000430.1:0-4473 GCA_036262635.1 Gemmatimonadaceae bacterium
CCCCCCGCTTCGCTTCGGAACGTGCCGGGCCTCGCGCACGTACTATGGAAGGCCGGTGTGCGCCCAACGCCCCTCCGGGTTACATTCGAGCCGTCCACGATCCATGGATTCCACCGTCAAGGCGATCATGCACAGGCGGCCTGCCCCGCTCATCACGACCTGGCTGATCGTCGGCGCGGCGATCTGGCTGCTGCACTGGTTCGGGAACTGGTCCCCCGCCTACCGCGAGCTCCTGCCGCCGATCTACGCGATCCTCGCCTTCGTCGGCGTCGGCTACACCCTGCGCTGGGGCTGGCCGCGGTCGCGCGAGGACCGGCGGCACGAGGAGCGCCGCCACGAGAACCGCCGCCACGACCGCGAGGACGAGCGCTGACTCGCGCGCGTTCCACTCAGCACACTCGACATCAGCTGGCACACACGACGCGCGATCCGCGCCTCACGCCGCCCGCGTGACGCGCGCCACATTTATGCGCATTTGCGCATAATACGCCCTCTGTTCCGCGTCGGACAATTCCCGTGGAACGTGGAATGCGCACCGCGCACCTGCCGCCGGTGACTTCAGGTTCCTGCATGCGCGCAGAGGCCGCCGACGATTGCGAATACAACGCGCCCATCGAAGCCGATGGGAGATGTCATCCGCTCGTTGGAGGAAAGGACAATGAATCGCCAGACCATGCTCGCCGTCGCGCTCGCGATCGGCGTGGGCGCAGCTTCGTGCGCCGACCACCCCACCGCGCCGCGCAGCGACGCCAGTGTCGCCTCGCCCGCCGATGCGTCGGCGCAGCGCTCGCCGTCCTTCGCGCCGAAGGCGAAGCGCGACAAGTCGCGCGCGGCGCTGCTCACCGCCGTTCCCGTCAGCGGCACCCTCAGTGACGGCGGCAGCTTCGTCGGCACCCTCACCGCGAAGCACATCGACTACGACGAGACCACGAAGAGTCTCGTCATGACGGGCGTCATCTCCGGCACGGCGACGACCGCCGCCGGCGTGGCGAGCGCCGTCACGCAGCAGTTCACGGCGCCGATCACCCTCTCCCGCACCGCCGCCACCTCGAGCGTGTTCCACACCACGGCGATGGCGGTCTGCGACATTCTCTTCCTCGATCTCGGGCCGCTCCATCTCGACCTGCTCGGCCTCACCGTCGATCTCGCCGAGGTCGTGCTCGACCTGAACGCGGTCTCGGGCGCCGGGAACCTGCTCGGCAACCTGCTCTGCGCGGTGGTCGGACTGCTCGACATCCCCGGCGCGATCGCCAGCATCATCCAGCTGCTCGACTCGATCAACAACATCCTCGCCGGGCTGATGCCTCCGGCGGCGGCGACCGGTGCGGGGCTGTTCTCGCCCACTCCGTTCGTGGGCGGGCCGACGATGCTGATCAGCACCTGACCAGCGCCGAGGGAACGCGACGAAGCGGAGACACCCAAAGGCGACGGCGCCGGCCACGAAGCTGTGACCGGCGCCGCCCCCCCCGCCCCCCCGCCCCCGAATCGGTGAGCGCTACTGCGCGGCGACCCGTTGCATCGCCTTGCGCAGCTCGGGCCCGACGCGCGACGTGTCGCCGAGATACACGAACTGCATGTTGGTGAAGTAGCGGCGCGCCGCCGTGCTGATCGACGCCGCCGACACGCGACGCATCTCGTCCATCTCGCGCATCGCGACCTTGTAGTCGCCGCGATAGAGCTGCGCGCGGGCGAGCGCCGCGGCCTGATCGGCGCTCGTGCTGTTCTTCGCCAGATAGTCGAAGACGAACTGGCTCGTGAAGGCGTACATCGGATAGTCGTCGGGGAACTCGCGCATTCGCTGCACCTGGCGGTGCATCTCGTCGAGCGCCTGCACCGGCTTGCTCGTCGAGACGTACAACCCGCCGGCCCCGATGCCGCGGTCGACGAAGGGCGCGTACGCGGCGTAGCTCAACCCCTGCTCCTCGCGGACGGCCTGGCTCACCAGCGAGCCGAGGAAGGCGACCGCGACGCGGAAGCTCTGATAGTCGCCCGCCGACGCGGGCGGTCCCTGGTACATGCCGAGCAGGTATCCGGTCGCCATCGGCCGCTGGACGAGCAGCGCGCGACTCCCCGGAAGCTTCGCCCGCTCGGGGAGCGTCCACTGGTAGCTGCCGAGCGGCAGCTCGGCGAAGGTCCGCGCGATCGCCCGCTCGACCGTCGGCCGGTCGACGTTGCCGACGACGACGACGAGCATGCGCGAGCGCATCATCCGCTCGGCGACGAAGCGCGCCACCGCGGCGGAGTCGAGCGACGCGAGCGAGCGCTCCGTGCCGTAAGGGTTGAACGCGTACGGATGCCCGTTGAAGGCGAAGCTGTCCGCGATCGCGGTGATCGCGCCGTCGGGCGAGTTGAAGCGCTGCCTGACGCCGCCGATCATCCGGTTGCGCGTGGTCTTCACGTCACGCCCGGTGAGCGTGGGGTGCATCAGGCGATCGGCGAAGACGTTCCAGGTCGAGTCGAACTCCTCGCGGATCCCACGGAAGCCGTAGGTGGTCCAGTCCTCCTCGGGGCCGACGACGATCCGGCTGCCGGTGTGGCCGAGCGCCGCTCGCGCCGCACCGCCGGGATACTTCGCCGTTCCGTACTGCGACGCGGTGAGCGCGAGCGCCTCGATTCCCTGCGTCGCGGCGGTGACCTCGCGCAGGCCCCCGAGGAGATAGACGTCCACCGCGACGATCGGGTTCGCGGCGTTGTGGCGCTGGATCACCGTGATCCCGCTCGACTGGTACGAGCTCGTCACGCTGTCGATCGAGACGAGGCGGCCATCGGTCGTGGTCGCGGCGATGTGCTCCAGCTTGCGGTTCGCGCAGCCCGCGAGCGCGGCCGCGGCGAGCGTCGCCGCGAGCATCGAAGAAAGGTGTCTGGTCATCGCTCAGGGCCGGTTGAAGTCGACGAACTGGCGCAGCCACTGCTCGATGACCTCGCCGTCCGCGGCGGGAGTGAGGGCACCGACGATGTACGGCTTGCCGACGATGTAGCGGTTCGCGTAGTCGCGGAGATCCTTCGTCGTCCGCGCGCCGAGGTTGTCCACGTAGCCGTAGTAGTGATCGAGTCCCGTCACCGCCCACCAGTAGGCGAGCGTCTCCGCCATCCCGTCGGAGGTCTCGAGCCCGAGCGCGGTGTCGACGGCGCGACGCTTCGCGGCGTAGGCGAGGTCGGTGTCGGTGAAGTATCCCTCGCTGCCCATGCGCGGCAGCTCCACGGCGAGCGCAGTGAGCGCGCCGTCGAGCTTCTCTTTCGACGTCGTGGCGACGAGGGTGATCGGGCCGACGTGCTCGAGCGACTGGTAGCCCATCGACACGCTGGTGAAAAGTCCCGAGTCGACGAGGCGGTGCTGGAAGTCGGAGTCCGGATCGTTCACGATCTCGGAGACGACGTCCGCCGAGTAGCCGTCGATCGAGTCGGTGGTGACGCGCGGGCCCTGCCACATCATCATGAGGGTGATGTCGTTCGCGTCGCCGCTCATGACGATGACGCGCGTGGAGTCGAGGGGCGTCATCGGCGGCACCGGATACGCGGCCCCCGGGTCGGGACCGGGCTTCCAGTCGGCGAAGCGCTTCTCCACCTCGGTGAAGACCGCGGCGGTGGAGACGTCCCCGGCGACGACGATCGCCGCGTTGTTCGGGACGTAGTAGCGATGGTAGATCGAGGTGAGGCGGTCGGGGTTTGCCGCGAAGAGCGACATCACCTCGCCGATGGTGTTCTTGCGCGGGAAGCTCTCCCCCCAGAGGAGGCGCTCCATCTCGCGATGGAGCTGGCCGCGGAGGTCCGAGACGCGGCGCCCGAACTCGCCCATCACGACGCTGCGCTCGGTCTTGAGCTCGTCCTCGCGGAAGCGCGGGTTGATGACGAGGTTCGCCATCAGGCCGACCGCGTCACCGGTCGAGGGTGAGGGGACGGTCGCGTAGTAGGTCACCATCTCGTCGGAGGTGGTGCCGTTGTACGCGGCGTTGTAGCGCGCCGCCGCCTCGCCGAAGCTGTGCGCGCCCCCGGAACGGTAGCTCCGGAAGAGCATGTGCTCGAAGAGGTGGGGGACGCCCTGTTCGTCCGCCGCCTGGGTGCTGGCGCCGCCGCGCACCACCACTTCGACGGTGGCGAGGGGGATGGCGTGGTTCTCGGCGACGATGATGGTGAGGCCGTTAGGCAGCTTGCGGCTGGCGATCTGCCGCTCGAGCGTGGCGCGCTGTGCCTCGGCGCGCGTTGCGAGCAGGAGGAGGGGGACCGCGAGGAGTCCCGCCCGGGGAGAGGAGAGGGTTCGCATCGGGCAAACGTATGATTTTTGCCGGCGTCCGGGAATAGCAGAATTACCGACAGCGCGGCAGGGTGCGGATGCGTACCCTGGGCACCGCACGACTTCGCGCTGCCTAACGTCATGGCGGCCAAGTCCTTGCGGGCGGCGGGCTCAGGGAAGTTCTGGCGCTCGCGGGAATTTGGCTCCATGTTCCGGGCACTATCGTCGCACCCCACCCTTTC
>DATAIN010000431.1:0-2211 GCA_036262635.1 Gemmatimonadaceae bacterium
GGGAACCGGTCCGGCAACCATAGCGACGATCTTCGCGAAGGCGGCGAGCGCGAACTTCAATGTCGTCTACTTCCAGGTGCGCACGGCGGGGGACGCGCTCTACGCGCCGCGGAGCGTGGACCCGCTCGAGCCCTGCTCGCCGCGGCTCTGCGGAACGCTCGGCGGCGCGCTGCCTTACGATCCGCTCGCGGTCGCGCTGACCGAGGCCGGCAAGTACGGGATCGAGGTTCACGCGTGGTTGAACAGCAACACCGCCTGGATCGCGGGGAGCGCGACCGCCTGCAACCAGCTGCTCCCCACCGCGCTGCCGAAGCACATCGCGATCGCGCATCCCGAGTACCTGATGGTGGACAGCGCGGGGAACAGGCAGCCGTGCGCGACGACCTCGGAGTACATCTGGATGTCGCCCGGCTGGAGCGCGGTGCGGTCGCGGCTCGCGGCGGTGGCCGCCGATGTCTCGCGCCGTTACGGTCCGCTCGGGCTGCGCGGCATCCACCTCGATCGCATCCGCTATCCGGGCCGCACCTGGTCGTACGACACCGCGAGCGTGAACGGGTACAAGCGCGCCTACAACACGAACACGGTCCCGCGCACGAACAACCCGAACTGGATGAGCTTCCGGCGCGAGCAGGTGAACCTCGAGGTGAAGGAGGTCGCCGACAGCGTGCGCGCGATCGATCCGACGATGGTGATCTCCGCCGCGGTGTGGCCGATCCACAAGAACATGCCCGGCTGGCCGGTCTTCTCGAGCGGGTACGACGACTACATGCAGGACCCGCCGACGTGGGCGAAGGGTGGCTACCTGGACGTCGCCGCGCCAATGACGTATCCCGCCACCTCCGGCTCGGTCTCGTACCTGATCAAGCCGACGGAGTGTGCGAGCCTCGACTGGACGTGCCTGTTCAAGTATCACGTGCGCGCGATCGAGGACACCGCGCACCGGCACGTCTACATCGGAGTGACGGCGATCCGCGGAGCGGGCGACATGACCGCCGAGATCAAGAAGGCACGCGAGCTCCACGCGACGGGGATGTCGGTGTACAGCTACTCGCTCGTCGACTCCTTCAACGGCTGGTCGGTGCTCGCGAACGACCTGTTCAAGTACAAGGCGGTCGTCCCGCCGCGGCCGTGGATGCCGGCGCGGCAATAGGGGCGAGGCATCACGGGCCAGGCACAGCGGAGGGCAACGCGCCTCCTCACGCCTGGCCCCCCGCCCGACTAGACGAAGTACCTCGCCGCGACGGGCAGCAGCGACGGATGCTGGATGAGCGCCTGGGCGAAGACCCTGCCTAACGTGCGGCGGTCGGGGGCGATGCCGTTCACGGTGCGCGCGAGGCGGTTGTAGAAGTCGTCGTCGAACTTGTTGAGCGCTTCCTTGATCCGGTAGAAGCGCTCGTGGTCCTCGCCGAGGAGCGCCATCCACTCGTCGTGGTAGCGCTGGAGCCGCCCCGCGCTCGTGTCGTGCGCGGCGAGGGCCGCCGCGGCGTGGCGGCCGGCGAGGCGGCCCGCCTTCATCCCGGTGACGATCCCTCCGCCCGAGAGCGGGTTGATCATGTGGGCCGCATCGCCGCAGAGGATCAGTCCGTCAGTCACCGTGCGCTTCACGGTGGTGTGCACGATCACTCCGCCGACCGTGTAGCCGGTGCGCGTCCCGGTCGGGAAGTAGCTGTCGAGATACGAGTGCAGCCACTCCCGCGCCGGACGCCCGCCGCCCTTCAGCGCGACGATCCCGAGGCCGACGTTCGCGACGCCCACTCCCTTCGGGAAGACCCAGGCGTACCCGCCGGGCGCCACCTTGTCACCGAAGTGGAGGTAGATCGCGTCCGGGTCGAAGTCGATGCCGGAGACGACGTACTGCGCGCAGCTCTCCATGTCGCGCGCGGGGACGCGGGTGTCGAGCCCCGCCCAGCGGCCCACCATGCTCTCGACGCCGTCCGCGCCGATGACGAAGCGCGCGCGGACGAATCCCTCCCCGCGCGGGCCGCGGATGCGCGCGATCCACTGGTAGCCGGCGGGATCGGCGGCGTCGCGGGCAAGCGCGATCACTTCGGTGCCGGTGCGAATCTCCGCCCCCTGGCGCCCGGCGTCGGCGGCGAGCGCGGGCTCGAAGCGCGTCCGGTCGAGGATGTAGCCGACATCTCCCTCGGCGACGCGCACTTCCGTGCCGTCAGGCGCCCAGAAGATCACCCGCGTGATGCGGCGCGCGATCCA
>DATAIN010000432.1:0-2853 GCA_036262635.1 Gemmatimonadaceae bacterium
AGCCCTCCGTCGTCAAGCCACCCGCGCGCTGGAGCACGTCGCGCAACCGCTCCCCCTTCGACACCAGCGCGTACGTCCCCGGATACTTCACCTCGCCGACGACCGTGACCGTCCGCTGCAGCTCCCAGTCGGGCTGCCGCATGATCAGCACGTTGTCGTATGGCTCGAGCGGGACCTCGGGCGCACCGCTCGCCGCTGCGGGAAGGCCCGGCGGACCGAGATAGCCGTCGTGGCTCGTCGCTCGCTCGAACAGATACGTCGAATCCATCGGGACGCGGATCGTCTGCGCGGTCAGTCCACCGGCTCGGTTCTCGGGCAGCCGCGCGATCTCCGCCTCGCGCAGGTAGGCACTCTCCTCGAGCCCGCCGGCGAGCAGCACCAGGTCGCGCAGCGTCATCCCCTCGCGATAGGGGAATCGACCGCCCTTGCGCACCGCGCCGGCGATCGCCACGTACCGCTGCGGCCGGAACTCGGTCACCGAGTAAACAGTGATCTCGTCGTCCTCGCGCAGCGGGATGTCCGTAGTCGGCACGCCACTGGTATCGCGCAGCGACGCCCGCAGCTGGATGCGCGTCGAGTCAGGCAGCAACCGCGTGATCAGCACCTGGCCGAGATAGGTGTCCGGCTTGACTCCGCCTGCCGCGCGGATCGCGGCGCCTAACGTCATGCCGTCCGTGAGGCCCTGCGGACCGGGCGTCCAGACGTTGCCGCGGATGGCGATCCGGTTCCGAACTCGCTCGGTGACGGCGAAAACGTGGATCACGTCGCCCCCCTCGACCGGCAGCGCCGGGCCGTACCCCGTCGCCAGCGCCTCCGATGCCACGTCGATGACCACGCGATCGCGCCCCGGCTCCGCACGCTGCGCCGGAGGAAGGATGCGCTCGATCTGCACGCGCCGCCGCGCCGCCTGCTCCGTGAACCCGCCCGCCGCGCGGAGCACGTCCGCCAGGGTCTCGCCCTCCTTCAGCTCGTACGTCGCCGGGCGCACGACCTCGCCGACCACCCGCACGCGTCGCTGATAGGGCGGAACGAAGACGACGTCGCCGGTAGCGAGCCGCACGTCGCGCGACGCATCGCCGCGCAGCAGGTAATCGTAGACGTCGAGCTGACTCACGACCGCGCCGCCGCGGCGGATCTCGATGCGGCGCAGCGAACCTGCGTCTGTCGGACCACCCGAGGCGTAGAGCGCAGTGAGGGCGGTGCCCGCGCTGGAGACCCGGTAGCTCCCGGGCGCCATCACGTCGCCGACGACATAGATCTGGTTGCTGCGCAGCCGCGCCACGCTCACGCTGAACCGCGTCGTCGCGCCCGGACCGCGTCGCACGCCGGAGTACACGCGCGCAAGCCGGGTATAGAGGAGATTCTCGAGGTCGCCTAACGTGAGGTTGGCGACGTAGAGCTGGCCAACCTGGGGGATGACTATGAACCCTTCGCGCGTGACGTCGAGGGTGTGCGCCAGCTCGACGTCGCCGGTGAGGATGAGCACCAGCCGGTCGCCAGGGCCCAGGCGATAATTGGCGTCCACCGGGCCCGCGACGTTCGCCTCGAACTGCGTCGTCGCGTTCCGGAAGACCGCCATGCCGAAGATCTGATACCCGCTATCGGGGTTAGTGAAGCGCCGGCCGAGCCGTCCGCCGATCGCGAGCGTGTCCACCCGGTCGTCGGTGCGGTCGAGCCGCGACCTCACACGCCGCGCGTCGCGCGAGAGCAGCGCCTCGCTGTCGACCGCGGCGATGCTGTCCGCGGCAAGTCGCCGTCGGGTGGCTCGGGCGCCAGCCCCCGGTTCGAAGTCGAGCGAGTCGGCGATTCCGAGTGCGGCGACGGCGTCGAGGACGTCGTCCGTCGGCGTCGGCGCCGATGCGGCCTCGTTCCCGAGGTAGGCGTCGAGAAGATTCTCGGGATACCCCTCCGCGCGCAGCCGGGCCCGTACCTGATCGGGGGTCAGGCCGCTGTTGGCCAGCCGTTGGCGCAGCTGGGCGATGAGATCGGGGCGCGTCTGCAGTAGGACGCGCGCCTCTTCGGGGGTCGGTCGCTGCGCGAAAACGGGTCGCGCTCCGGCGCAGAGCATTGCCGCCACGAGCAGCGACCCGAGTCGGACTCGAATCATGTGAGCAGTTTTGGGGGGCATCCGGCGGCAGCCAACGACAGCCGTCGCCAGGTCGTGCTAATGGTCGCGCAGGGAATCGAACCCCGGACCTCTGGTATGTGAGACCAGCGCTCTAACCATCTGAGCTACGCGACCGTCACCGGTGACCTGGTGCCGTGCGCGCCCATCGAGACGCACACGAACCGTGCAATATAGACGACGCAATCCCGCCGTACCAGCCTCGGCGGGCGCGGCAATGGGCCCTGCGGGATTCGAACCCGCGACCGTCAGATTATGAGTCCGCTGCTCTAACCACCTGAGCTAAGGGCCCTCGACCTCGCACATTACACGCGCAGCGATGGCGACGCCACGGTCGAGCTCACCGCGACACGTGCCACCCGCCACCGCTCGGCCGCGCCGATATCCCGAGCGGCACCCGCAGCACGACCCGCCCCTCGACGCCCTGCCGCGACGCGCCCGGCTGGTGCCCCAGGTTCCGGACCCGCTGCCAGCCGAGGTCCGCCATCCCCTCCACGGGGCCGGACACGCTCCACTGCGCGCCGACGCGCGCCACACGCATCACCGTGCCGGCGAAGATCGCCGGCGTGTTCGAGTTCGCGGAGGGGGGCGGGAAGGGAAGCCGGTAGTCGCCCTCCCCCTGCCGGCGCAGCGCCCCGTAGAGACGGAGCGGCCCGCCTAACGGGGGAACGAGCTCGACCCCGGCGCGCGCCTCGTCGTAGTCCGCCTGGCCGCGCCCCAGCGAGAGC
>DATAIN010000433.1:0-9272 GCA_036262635.1 Gemmatimonadaceae bacterium
CACCGAGGCGGGCGTCGTCCCGCGCGGGCCACGGCTGTCTCCCCACCAGACGTTGGGGGCGGCGCCGTTCCCGATGAACGCCGCGCTGTCCGCGTCGTAGAGGTCGTCATCGCGGACCGTGAGCGAGGTCGGCGCGCCGACCACCTGGAGCGCGATCTTGCTCCGGTTGGCGGCACTGCTGTCGACGCGGACGACCGTGCCGGTCATGTGGATCCCCGCGCGATCGGGGAAGCCGGTGACGAACGACCCGATCACCGAGACGCTGTCTCCCGCGAGCTGGATCCCGCCGCTGCCCGCGACCCCGGCCGTCACGGCACCCGGGCCGTTCACCGTCGCCCCGCGAACCGTGGCGCGCCGCACGCTGTCGGCGAGCACCGCGCGCGGATTGCTGCCGCTGATCGAGAACGCGTCGATCGAGACGACCCCGCCGACGAACCCGACCGCGGCCGCGCTCCCGACGCCGCACTGCGACGTGGTGACGCGGAGGAGCGTCGACTGGCCGTTCCGCACCGAAGCGCACGCGGTCCCCGCGGTCGACAGCGTGTCGTCGGTGAGGGAGAGCGTGTCGCTCGTCGACTCGATGCCGAGCGAGATGCTGTCCACGCGCGAGCGGCTGAGCGACCAGCTCGAGCGCTGCGAGTTGAGCGCGCGCCGCCCGCCGGCGAAGCGCGTCGAGTCGAGCGTCACCGTGCGCGCATCCTCGAGACGGATCGCGTCCATCAGGCTGGAGACGCCGCCCGCATCGCGGAAGCGATTGCGGAGCACTCGCACGCCGGCCGAGTTGCGAAGCGTCAGACCGGCACGGCCGTCGGTCACCGAGGTGCCCGTGTACAGGTCGTCCGCGGGACGCGCGAGATCGAACACGTTGTCGGCGATCGTCGTCAGACCGCTCGCGCCCTCGACGAGCACGAGCTGCCGCTCGCCGGTGAAGGTCCCGAAGTTCACCGTCGCGTCGGCCGTCGAGGAGAGCAGCACCTGCGCACCGTCGGTCGTGCGCACCGTGACCCTGCCGATCATCGCCGCGCGGCCGCCGGTGACCGCGACGCCCGCACCGTCCTCGCTCGTCGCCGTCCCCGCGGCACGCACGCCGCGCACGCGGCTCCGCACGATGCGGACTCCGGCCGACGAGCGGACGCGGATTCCGTAGCCGACGACTCCCTCGACGACCACCGAGTCGAAGCGCGCCGTCTGCGGGGCACGCTCGACCATGATCCCCGAGCCGCGCGGCGTATCCCAGGTGCCGGGATTCACGTACACCGCGGAGAGGGTGACGTCCGCGTCCGTCGCGGCGAGCGCGGGACCGTCGGCGCTGTGGCGGATCACGAGATGGCGGAGGTCGAGTGCGCCCGCGGTGACGAGGAAGGCGCCGCTCCCCGTCGCGTTCACGATCGCGGGGAGGCGATTCGGATCGCGGCCGCCGGCGAGGAAGTCCGCCGAGTCGCCGACGATGGTGATCGTCTTCGCGATGGAGAGCGTCTCGCGGTACGTCGCGCCGGGCGCGACGATGACGGTGTCGCCGGCGCTCGCCTTCGTGATCGCCGATTCGATGGTCGCGAAGGGACGCGCGAGCGTGCCAAGCCGCTCGGCGCCGGCGCGCGCACCGTCGACGTGCCAGTGCGTCGGGCGCCTGACGACGACGACGACGGTGTCCGCGACCGCGCCGGCGCGGGCGATGATGTTCGTCGAGCCGAAGCCTGTGGCGGTGATGACGCCGCCGCTCACGGTGGCGACGCCGGGGATCGTCGAGGTCCAGGTCACCGGATAGCCGGCGACGATCGCGCCCGCGTCGTTCCGCACGGTCGCGGTGTGGGTGATCGACGTACCGGGGGTCGGGATCGAATCGGCCACGCCGTTCGCGACGCCGTCGATCGCGATCGACGCGGCGACGTTGTAGACGACGATGCGCGTCGAGTCGCGCGCCGAGTCGGCCCACGCGACCACCCACGTCGCGCCGCTCCCCGTCGCGGTAACCTCGCCGAGCGACGACACGGTCGCGACCTGCGGGTCGCGACTCTCCCAGTGCACGCGCGTGCGCGGCAGAGTGTCGTTGATCGCGTTGAGGATCCGGACCGGCACGGTCCACGTCGCGCCGAGCACGCTCAGCGTGTCCACCGACACGAGCATGCGCACGCTGCGCGGCGCGTTGGTCACGTGCACGATCGAGGTGTCGGCGAGGAGGATGCCGTTCGACGCGACGGTGCGCGCGATGACGCGGGCGCGGCCGCTGTCCACCGCGACGAACCATCCCGGCGTCGCGACGCGCGCGACGAGAGTGTCGGGAGTCGCCCAGGTCACTGCCGCCCCGGGGATGCTGTCGCCGCTCGCGTTGTACACGGTCGCGCGGAGCTGCGTCGAGTCGCGCGCGGCGAGGATCAGCGCCGAATCGGGGGCGAGTCGCACCAGCGCGGGCTCGTTGACGACGGTGAAGGCGACGCTGTCGCGCTGTCCATCGAGCACGGCGTGGACCGTGTCCTTTCCGGGAGCGTAGGAGTTGAGCTGAACGCGGTAGCCCGCCGCGCCCTGCCCGAAGTCGATCACCCCCGGATTGCTCGAGGACCAACGCGGCACGCCGTCGGTGACGCTGTTGCCGAGCCGATCGACCGCGGCGGCGTCGACGGTCAGCGTGTCGCGCGTGCCGAGGGTCGTCTTCCGCGGCGGGAGGATCGTGACGCGAACCGCGCGCTGGTCGACGACGAGGATCGTCGAGTCGGCCTTGCCGTCGGGCCGGCGCGCGCGGACGTAGGTGGTGCCGTTGCGGACGGCGCGAACGCGACCGGTGCCGTCCACCGTCACCGTCGTCGTGTCGGCGCTCTCCCAGATGGGAGTCGGCGCGCCGGTCGTGATCGCGTATCCGTTCGCGTCGTACGGCGTGACGACGAGCGTGGACTCGGCGCGGAGCGCGTCGAGTGTGTAGCCGCCGCTCGCGAAGGCGAAGCGCGCGAGCCGCTGCGCGACCGTCACCACCGCGCGCGCCGTGTCGCGCCCGATGAGCGCGAGCACGTCCGCGGTACCGGCGCCGGTCGCGGTCACGCGCCCGCCGGTGAGGCGAATGACCGCGGTGTCGGCGAGCCGCGCGAGCCGCCACTGCGCCGCCACTCCGTCGAGCGCATTCCCCGCCGAGTCGCGCGCGACCGCGGCGAGCGTCGCCGTGTCGCCGATCGCCACGAGCTGCAGCAGCCCGGGGACGACCGAGAACGACTTGGGGACGACGATGACCGTGCGCGTCGCCGAGGGCGGAGTGTCGGGGAAGAGCGAGTTCTCGACCGAGACCGTGATCTTCGCGCTGCCGAGCCGGCGCGCGACGAGGGAGTCACCGCCGCGCGAGATCGCGACGATCGCCGTGTCGGCCGAGGTGAAGCGCAGCCGCGGCGCGATGACCGGAGCGGCGCCGCTGGTGACGGTCACCGAGGGGAGGGCGCGCGTGCCGGCCACCATCTGCGAGTCGCCGGTGAAGGCGACGCGCACGTTCGGAGGGCCGATCGGGGCTGTCACATCGCTGACATGACAGCTCAGCGTCGCGATGGCGACCACGGCAGCGAGGGCGGTCGAGAAGACCGCTCTCCCACGACGACTCGATACTGGCAACGGACCTCGGCGACTCAGGGGGCGGAGCACCGCGACGTCGCGGGCTCAGGCCGGTGCGCGCCCGGCATAGAATGGACAGTTGGGTCCGCTGCAGAGTCACTGATTTTGGGAGGATTTTACGAGGGGAACGGCTGGGTGAGATCGAGTGCGGGGGACGGGGTGGGGACGGGGTGGGGACGGAGTGGGGACGGACTCCAACCGACGCCAATAACCACTAGCGCCGAGCGACCGCGGTAACCGCCGTTCCTGCCAGCTAATGGCCAACAGCTGACGGCTAACGGCCCGTCAGTCCGGCTGGCCCCGGTTCTGCACATCGTCGCCTCGCTCCACCAGGGACCGAGGAGAGGGATGACACGTCGTCGCGAGAGAATGCGGCTGTGCTCTGCGCTGGTGCTCGCGTCGAGCGCGGCGTGCGGAACGAAGCCCGTACTGGAGACCACGCCGGCGCCGAAGTTCGCGCAGCGGGCGGCACAGGCCCCGACCCAGCCGACGGGGCCGACGGATCCGAGCAAGCCGCTCGAGGGCCGCTGGCAGGTCGTGCTGACGCTCGATCCGCTGAGCATGCACAACCCGCCCGCCGCCGAGCGCGTGACCGGGGAGCTCGCCTTCGGCACGGGCGCCTGGTGGGGGAGCGCCGATCGCTTCGGCCGGCACAGCGTCGATCTTCGTCCATTCTTCGGGCGGATGCTCGCGGGGCCTGACGGGGTGACTCCCTTCTCCGCCGCGGACACGTCGATGGTGACGGAGGTCAGCGGCTCGATCACCGGCGACTCGGTGGGGATCGACTTCATCCCGCGCATCGACCACATCGGGATCTCGTTCTGGGGGCGCTTCTACGGCGATTCCGCGACCGGAAGCTGGCGGCGGCGCGGGATGGAAGGGTCGGGGCGCTTCTGGATCAGGCGCGTGTCGAAGGACCCGGTGAACGTCGCGGCCATTCCGGTCTACACGAAGATCTCGCCGCCGCCTGTCGCGGTGGCGGCCACGACGCCGGCACCGAAGGACTCGGTGAAGACCAAGGGTGCGCGCGGGAAGAGCGCGAAGACCGCCGCGACGAAGGCGGCCGCGACGAAGGCGGCTGCGGCGCAGGCAGTGGCGACGAAGGCGGCTGCGACGCAGGCAGCGGCGACGAAGGGCGCGGCGACGAACGCCACGCCCACGAAAGTCGCGAGCAGCACTGCCGCTCCCGCGACCACCCCGGCGCCGGCGGCGGGCGCACCCGGCGCGAGCGTGCCTAACGCCAACCTCGGCGCCGGCGGGGTGCCTAACGTCACGACACCCGCCACCGGCGCTCCCGGCCCGAAGGCGGCCGCGGCGGAGGCGTCACCCGCGCCCGTGAAGTCCTCGCCGACCTCCTCGATCGCGAAGTCGAGCCCGACGACGACGGTCGCCGCGAGCAGCCCCGCGTCGTCGACTCCCGCGCCCGCTCAGGCGCGCAACCTCACGACGAACATCTCCAACCCGCCGGCGCCGACCGCCGCCGCGGATCCGAAGGCGATGGGGACGATCCGCGTCCGCACCTTCGACAAGGCGTCGAACAGGTATTTCGCGACGAAGTACTCGCTCCACCTGCCCGATGGCCGCTGGATGTACGGAACGCTGCGTACCGGCGCCGACGGCGAAGGCTGGGGCGCCGCGCTCCCGCGGATGCCCGGGCACTACGAGCTCGAGATCACCGACTTCATGTGCGGGGACAAGATCTGGTTCCTGAAGGACAAGATCGCGAAGTCGATCGACGTCCAGCCGGGACAGCCGGCGGACGTCACCATCGAGCTCGATCTCGCGAACGTCCCGGCGAGAAGGTCGCTGGACAATCCGACGGGGGCGAAGTGCGCTGAGGGGCCGGGGGCGGTGAAGTGACTGCCACGGCCATGAGGCTTGCCTCATGGCAGGGCAGTCAGGATCTCCGCCGCCGCCACGAAGATCCTCGTCCCGAAGTCCAGCGCCCGTTCATCCACGTCGAAGCACTCGTGGTGATGGGGCTGCACGATCCCGCGGTCCTCGTTCCGCGCCCCGATGAAGAAGAATGCGCCGGGCGCTTTCGTCTGATAGGCGGAGAAATCCTCGCCGCCCATCGTCGGGGTGGCTTCGACGAGCGCGTCCTCGCCTAACGCGCGGACCACGGCGCGCTCGAGCAGGTCGGCGGCTTCCGCGGCGTTGATCACCGGGCGATACCCGCGCTCGTAGGTCAGCTCGTAGCGGGCACCGTGCGCCGACGTCACGCCGGCGACGATGCGCTCGATCAGCTCGGGGACACGCGCGCGCAGCGACTCGTCGAAGGTGCGGACCGTGCCGCCGAGCTCCACGCGGCCGGGGATGACGTTGTACGCGTCGCCGCCGCCCATGATGCGTGTCACCGACACCACCGCGCTCGCCAGCGGATCGACGTTGCGGGCGACGATGTGCTGCAGGTTCGTCACCACCTGTGCCGCGACGGCGATCGAGTCCACCGTCTGCTGCGGGCTCGCTGCGTGTCCGCCGCTGCCGAGGATCGTGATGCGAAACGCGTCCGGCGACGCCATCAGCGGACCCGCCTTCACACCGACCTTGCCGAAGCCGAGCGGGCTCCAGAGATGCGCGCCGATCACCATGTCGACGCCGTCCATCACTCCCGCCCTCACCAGCTCCTCTGCCCCGCCGGGCGGAATCTCCTCGGCGTGCTGGAAGATGAAGCGGATCTCCCCCGCGAGCTCGTGCCGGCGCGACGTCAGCACCTTCGCGGCGCCGAGGAGCATCGCGGTGTGACCGTCGTGCCCGCAGGCGTGCATGACGCCGGGCGTGGTGGAAACGAAGTCGTGCGCGTTCTTCTCCTCGATCGGCAGCGCGTCGAGATCGGCGCGCATCGCGAGCGCCTTCCCCTTCCGCGTGCTGATCAGGCGCGCGACGACGCTCGTCGGCGTGGGACGGAAGATGTCGAGCCCCCCGAAGCCGGCGAGCGTATCGGCGACGAACTGCGCGGTGCGCTCCTCGTGAAAGGAGAGCTCCGGATGCTGATGCAGATACCGCCGCCAGGCGATGACTTCCTCCCGTACCGACTCCGGAGATTGAGCGAGATCGCGCATGCGCGATCATTACCTCCGGGCCGGCAGGACTTCAAGGAGGAACGAGGAGACCTGCGGGCGTTCTAGAGCCTCAACAGGTAGCTCGCCTTCACGAACAGCGCGTCGTTCGTCCGCGTGTACCCGGCGAGTCCGAGCGAGCGCGGGAAGCTGTACGGGCGCGGCGTGTCACGGAGATCGTGGTACGAGCTGCCATAGCCGAGGAAGAAGACCGTCCCCGGCACCGGCTGATACGAGAACAGGAAGTCTCCATGGAAGCCGCTCGTCAGGCTCGCGGGGACGAGCCGGTTGTTCACGAGCAGGGGTGCCTCCGTGCGTCCGTCGTCGCGCAGCGCGTCGGTGTATCCCGACTCGTACTCGCCGACCAGACGCAGGAAGAGCGCGCGGTCGAGCTGGTACTCCATCTTGAGTCGCGGAATGCGGAACTCGCCGACGTAGCTCGCGTCGGTGCGACGCTTGAACGTCTGCACCTGGTACCTCCCCTCGAGCCGCAGCTTCTGGCTCGGCCGCACCAGCACGCCGTAGCTGGCGTAGACGATGTTCGCCGACTGCCACTCGAAGAAGTTCTCGTCGTGCCCCCAGAGATAGAGCACGTTCGCCGAGAGCTTCTGCCACTCGGGGGTCGTCGCCGAGAGCACCCAGTCCTGGTTCGGGATGCGCGGTGTCCCGCGGAAGGCGATCGTGTCGCCGGGGCCGCGCAGGATGCGATAGTTGGCGTAGAGCCCGGGGTCGAAGCCGAAGCTCTCCGTCAACAGAGCGAAGGTGCCTTGCCATCCGCCGCGCGCCGTCGCCGCGAGGTTCAGATGGAGCAGCTTCTCCAGCGCGTCGCCCTGATGGACGAACTGCCGGTACCGCCAGCGCCCATACAGCACGGGGCTGAAGCTGAAGGTCTCGAGCCAGCTCCCGGAGGGCGCGGTGTAGGTGAGACGGTGATCGAGTCCCACCGCGACGAGCCCGCCGCGTCCGATGAAGCCGCTCTGCGCGCGGAAGCGCTCGTCCACGCCGTCGATGGAGTAGCGGATGCCGACGACCTTGCCGTTCCGGCTCGCCACGGCGCTCCAGAGGGGCGCGGCGCGCGGCGAGACGATGCCGTCGCGCGTCCAGCTCTGCGCGTACTGTCCCTGCAGCCCGTAGATCCCGCGCACCCAGCGCCCGTCGACGTCGGCGACGCGATTGTATCCCTTGCCGGCGATGCGGTCGGTGTACGTCATGCCGACGCGCGACTGGCCGCCGAGGTCGCGCTGGAGGCGCATGATGTTGAACACCGGGTGCGCCCCGCCTGACGGCGTGTCCGTCCGCCGGTCCACCGCGGTGAGCAGGGCGACGTTGAGCCCCGACGCCTTCCCCGTCAGCTTCCCCGCGGCCACCGGCTGCACGATGCGCCGGGTGTAGACGAGATTGTGCGGCGTCGCGAACTGCTCGCTCCCCTCGAGGAAGAAGGGCCGCTTCTCCTGGAAGTAGAGCGCGGAGCGCGGGTCGAACACCACCTGGCTCGCGTCGGACTCGACCTGCGAGAAGTCGGGGTTCGCCGTCGCGTTGAGCGTCACGTTGTTGGTGACGCCCCAGCGCACCGTCGCCCCCGCCTGCGGGCGCGCGGCGGCGTAGTTCCAGCGGCGCGCGCCGTTCTCGCTCACCGGCAAACCGGTGGTGCGCTGGGTGACCTCGGGAGTGACGTCGACCACCAGCCCGCGGTGGAGATCGGTGAGCCCCTCGAGCGATCCCGACTGGCCGAGGAAGGAGAGCGACGCGCGCTTCGCGGGCGCCCAGGAATCCTCGTGCTTCGAGTGCTGCACCATGCGCACGACGTTGAGCCCCCACGTCTGCGCGTCGGCGCTCGGATACTTCAGGCTCTTGAAGGGGATGCGCAGCTCGATCTCGTAGCCGAACGGCGTGAGCCGTCCCTTCGACTCGAAGACGAAGTCGGGGCTCAGGTCGGCCTGGTCGCGCGACGTCGCCTTCGCCATGAAGTCGTTCGCGCGCGCCGCGTTGCTCTCGACGAGGACGCCGTCCTGCTGCACGCCGAGCGGGTTGACGCCGAAGACGGTCGCCTGCCGCCCGTCGTTGAAGGTGCCGAGGAGGAGCTGGATGTTGTCGTCGCTGTCGATGCGGTCGCGCGCGGCGAGCGTGGCCCGCGGCGGACCGTGCGGCTCGAAGGCGCGGATCCCGAAGTGGATCGCGGTCGCCGAGTACCACACGTACACCTCCGTCGAATCCTCGGCGGGCACGCCGTCGACCGGCGAGAACTGCGAGAACCCGGTGAGGAGCGCGGCCTGCTTCCACTGCGGCTCGTCGAGGCTTCCGTCGACGACGGTGCCCGCCTCGTCGATGCGAGGCGGCGTGACGCGCGTGTTACCGGCGCGGCCGTCGTAGATCGCGTCGGGCTGCGCGGGAGCGAGCGCGCCGCCGAGCAGGAAGACGGCGGCGATCGAGGGAAGCGTGATGTGCATCGTTCGTCGGGCGAGAGAAGTTCCGCGCTGCACCTTAGGGCGCTCCGCTCGCGCGACGCAAGTTAGGATCTGGTAAGAAGGAGGACGTGGAGCTGGCTCCGTGCGCCGTGCTCGTGGGCTGTGCGTCGGGAGGCTTGGTACCGTGGGTGTTGGGAGGCAGTGAGGGTCGGAGGGTGGGAGG
>DATAIN010000434.1:0-2845 GCA_036262635.1 Gemmatimonadaceae bacterium
CAGCGTCGCTTCCCCGGAACGACAGCGCCGCTCAGCGCTCGCCCTTGCCGCGCCGGTTGTTGGCCGGCTTCGGCTTCGGCTTCGCCTTCGGGCTGAGACGCCAGGTCACGCGGCCGACTTCCTGGTTCTCGTACAGCTGCCTGACGGCGACGTCGTACTCCGCCTTGCGGTTCTCCTCGGGAATCCGGACGAGCACCCGGAGCTGGTGCTTCGACTTCGCCGGGAAGAGCATCTCGTCGAGCGCGCGCACCCCGTGCGGGTTCATCGGGACGCGCGCCATCTGCCGCTTCGCGTCCACCTTCGCCGGGTCGCGACGCGCCATGCCCTCGAACATCGCCAGCGGGACCTCGAGCATCACCCGTGCGCCCTTCGGCAGCCGCGCGATCACCTCGAGCCGCATCCTCCGGCCGCGATCGAGCGCACCGGGGGCGAGGAAGGGAAGCGCGACGAACCCCGCCGGATCCGCGTGCGGGTCGGGCACGTTGTCGACGACGTTGAAGTTCCGCCACGTGACGTTGTTGTTGTTGCGGATCAGCGTCTCGAAGTTCGTCCAGCTCACGAAGTCCGCGAGCAGGGGCGCGGGATCGGCGGCGTTCCCGATGAGGCCGACGAAGCAGTAGTGCCCGGGGGCGGGCACCTGCGCGGCGGGCCAGGTGATCGCGCTCGACACCGTCAGGATGTTCCCCGCGGGAACGTTAGGCAGCACGACCGATCCGACCAGCGTCCAGAGGTCGGGGGTGAGCAGCGTCGCGACCGGCGCCCAGTACACCGTGGCGGTGACGTTCGCGGCGGCCGACCCGCCGCGGTTCCGCACCCGCACGTAGACGTAGTTGTCCTGCCCCGATTCGACGGTGTCGCCGAGCGTGTCGCTGTTCTCGGTGCCGCTTCCCGCGCCGAAGCTCGCCGTCGGATCGGCGACGGGAGCCGGACGGACGATGATGTCGGGACTCACCGAGATCGGACCGGCGTGCGGGTCGCCGACGTCGCCGACGAAGTCGCGCAGGTAGAGGTCCGGCGCGACGCCGATGGCGTTGGTGGTGATGATCGCCTGCAGGTTCGGCATCACGCCGATCCGGTCCACGGCCGGGTTGTTCGACGCCGTCCCCGTGGCCGGGTTGGCGAGCATCGCCCGCAGCTGCCACGCGCTGAACCGGTAGCCGAGGCTCGCCTCCGCGATCCCCTGGATGGAGAGCGCCGCGCCGGTGATGATCGGCGACGCGCTCGACGTGCCGTTGAAGGTCGCGGTGTACGCGTTGATGGAGAACGGCGTCGCGGTCGTCGACGACGTCGTGTCGACGTTCTCCCCCCACCCGTAGCAGTCGATCCGGCTGCCGAAGTTCGTGAAGGACAGCGGCGTATGCGGCGCGGTCGAGCTCCCCGCGGCGACCATCACCGCTCCCGAGTCGCGGAAGAAGGGGCTGCCGCGATTGAGGGACGGATTGCCCAGCGCGTCGGTGAAGGTGTCGAGATCGTTGCTGCCGTTCCCCGCCGCCTCGACGACCGTGATGCCGAGCGCCGTCGCGAGGCGGATCGTCGCGAACTCCGCGGCGAGCACCTCGATCGGCAGGTTGTTCCAGAAGGTCCCGCCGATCGTCGTGCTGAGCTGGGCCTCGAGGAGGAGCACGCCGCCGAACGGGAGGTTGGCGATCGCCGCCATGATCGCGTTGGAGCGCGTGCTGCCGTTGTACGACACGACGTTCACCGACGCGACGTTAGGCGCGATGCCGACGCAGCCGACGACGTTGTCCGACGCGCAGATCTCGCCGAGCACGGAGGTGCCGTGCGGCCGCGAGGTGTCGAGCAGGGTGCCGTGGAGAAGCGTCGCGCCGTGCGCGGTGAGGTCCTCGTGGGCGAGCGTCCAGCCCCGCTCGAGGTCGATCACGTTCTGTCCCGCGCCGTCGCCGCCGGTGACCCCCCACGCGAACTCCGCGTCGATGCCGTCGGGCGCGGGATCGAGGTAGCCCTGGTTCGTCGAGCGCGGGTCGTCGAGCGCGTTGACGGCCGGCTCGTCGCCCGGCGGGTCGAAGTAGACCGTCTCCACCGTGCGCCACTCGGCGAGCTCCTTCACCACGTCGTCGGCCTTCACGTGCGAAGGAAGGTCGACGAGGAAGAAGGTGAGGAAGTTCGGGGGGGTGTAGCTGCTGTCGCGCTCCCGCCCCTGGTCGGTGAGCTCGCGGATGCGCTGCGTGGGCACCGCGGTGAACATCGGGCGAAGGCGGATTCCGGGGTATCGCTCCGCGACGCGGCTCCACGGTCCGATCCTGAACTGATCCAGCGCTTCCGCGGCTCCATCCCCGTAGGGGATCTGGACGTTGTCGCGGAATTTCAGGACGAGGCGCGGGTTGTAGCCGGGCGTCTCGACATTCTTGTCGTCACGATCGGGCCGGGCGCTGAGCTCGGGCGTCGCGAATCTGCTGCTCGTCATGAGGTGACCCTCCCGCTGAAGGGGGTCGAGGTATTGCCATCGATGGGCACCGTTATGGCCGCGCCTTCCCGCCGCGTGCGGGAAGGCGCGCGCGTTCGTCGATGAGCGTTACCGCGTTCCCGGAACGGGTGCACCCGCGCGACCAGGACGAGCGTCAGCATCCCCCGGCGTCGAGGGAGGGCTCCACATATGCTTGCCCGGTCGCGGCGCGCAAGAGTGAGAACTTCCGCCACCCCTTGGCTTGCCGCGCGCAGGACGCAAACTACCTTTTCCCGGGCGATGTCCACGATCGAGCCGCCGATCACGCCGGGAGAATCGCGGCAGGCGACCTTCGCCGGCCCCGGGGAGATGCGTGCGCGCTGCCGCGACCTCGATTGGAGCGCGACCCCGCTCGGCGCCGTCGAGGGCTGGCCGCAGAGC
>DATAIN010000435.1:0-1689 GCA_036262635.1 Gemmatimonadaceae bacterium
ATCCCTTCTATACGAAAGGGAAGCGCCGCCAGCATCCGCTCCCGTTGCCGCCGCGGCATCCGGGCCAGGAAGTAGCGGATCGTCCACCCACCCTGCATCACGTCGTTCTCGACGTACTTCCAGTCGGTGAGCTCCGCGATCGGCACCCGCACGCGATCGCCGGTCGCGTGACCGGCGAGGGTGGCCGTGACGTTCTCGATCACGCCGGTGAGCGCGTCGTCGCCCTCCCGCCGGATGTCTATGAGCCAGACGTGCTCGACCGACCCGTTGGTCGCGGGGAGGGCGGCCTTGAGCGCGACGCTCGCGTCGCCCGGATGCGCGTCGAGCCAGGCGAGGAACTGCGGCGTGGTCTCGCGTGCCTTCGCGATCGCCTCGAGCATCCCGGGATCGTCGGCGCGGACGTCGACGACGTTGCCGAAGCGGCGCCGGAAGGGCCACGTCAGCAGGCGCACGATGAGGACGATCGGCGCGAGGACGACGAGGAGGATGACACGCAGGACGCCCATGCCTTGAAGCTATCCGGCGCCGCAGCAAACGGAATGATTCGCGGCGGGGCTGGACGTCCTGCGTCCCCACGGCGAGCTTCGCCACCTCCCACTCTACCGGACCAACTGCAGTGGCTCGCCTTACGCTCTGCCTGACGGCCGCGCTCGGAGTCGCCGCCGCGCCGCTCGCCGCGCAGTCGCCCGCCTGCGACTCGGTCTTCTTTCCTCGCGGGGACGGCTGGACGCAGGACACGCTCTTCCTCGCCATCGACGGCGGCTACGGCCTGCGCCCGGTGGACGAAGGGCAGGCGCAGTTCACGCTGACCCTGCTCGCCGATTCGCTGCGGCTCCCACAGCCGCTTCCCCTCCCGCCGATCGCGGGGAAGCTTTTCGGCGATCGCGCCGAGAAGAAGGGCGACCGCAACATCCACCATGTGTCGCAGGCGTTTGCGGCTGAGGGGATCATCCTCTTCGGCGCGAAGGGGGAGCTCAAGCAGGTCGTGCTGACGCAGACGTCGCTCGTGCCCACGGTGGACGCGGCGCTGCTCGACGCGCTCAAGCGCGCGGCGGCCGCGGACGTGTTCCGCCCATACGCCGACGCGGCAAGAGGAGTCGGCGGCAGCGTTTTCGTTCAACTGCGCACGCTCCCAATTCCGAAGTTCGGGGAGCGCGTCTCGATCAAGGAGCAGTTCGAGGCCCGCGACCGGTCGCTCATCGCACCCCCGCTGCGCTCGGAGCGAATGATGACGCGCGGTGGCTCGGCGGTGCTGCCGCTCCGCGTGCTCCGCGTTCCGATCGTGACCGCGACGCTCGCCGCCTCGGAGCGCAAGAGCGGCCCGCGGCCCGCGTTCCCACAGGGCGAGCTCGATCGATCGTTCGACGGTACGGTGCACGTCGAGTTCGTGATCGGCACCGACGGCCGCGTCCTCCCCGGCACGCTCCGCCTCGCCGATGCCACGACCTATGGCTACGCCGCGGCGCTGGTACGGTCGCTCGAGCGCTCGGAGTGGAATCCGGCGATGGCGGGGAGCTGTCCGGTGGCGCAGCACATGGCGTACACGTTCACGTTCGAAGTGCGCTGACTCCGACGTAGCGAGCGATGGGACCTGCTCTTGGGCTCTTGTGGCCGGAAACCGCCGCTCGGGCTGGCAATTACGACGGAGGTTCAGCCGGATGAGGCGGATGCATCCGGATCCTGCGGATC
>DATAIN010000436.1:0-2242 GCA_036262635.1 Gemmatimonadaceae bacterium
ATCCCTTCGCGCGCCAGGACGTCGGCGACCTTGTACGCCTCGACGCCGTGGTGGAACGCGCGGATCTTGTATCCGAACTCGTGCGCGATGTCGATCATCTGCATCATCTCGTCCGCGCGGTAGCAGTGATTGTGGACGAGGATATTGCCGCGCAGCACCTCGGCGAGCGTCTCCATGCCGAGGTCACGCTGCGGTGGATCGCCCTGATGGTTCGCGTTCCACTTGTCCCAGCGCCGCCGATACTGCTCCGCCTGGATCCACGCCGCGCGATAGCCCGCGACGTTCCCCATCCGCGTGGAGGGCCCGCGCTGCGCGTAGACGCGCTTCGGATTCTCGCCGCAGGCCATCTTCAGCCCGTACTTCGCGCCGGGGAACTTCATCCCCTGCGCGCTGCGCGCGGGGACGAGCTTGAGCACGACGCTGCGTCCGCCGATCAGGTTCGCCGATCCGGGAAGGACCTGGATCGTCGTCACGCCCCCCGCGAGCACGCGCGGGAGCTGCGGATCCTGCGGCCAGATCGAATGCTCGACCCAGACGTACGGCGTGGACGGGTTGGTCGCCTCGTTCACGTCGTTGGTCTGTGCGCCGCGGTCCCCGGGCGACGCACCCGCGCCCACGTGCGAATGGATGTCGATGATCCCCGGTGTCACGTACTTCCCGGCGCCGTCGATCACCACGGCATCGGATGGGGCGTCGACCGTCGCGCCGACCGCGGCGATCCTGCCGTCGCGGAGGAGGAGCGAGCCGTTCCGGATCGTCGGGCCGGCGGCGGTCATGATGGTGACGTTCCGGATCACCGTCGGCCTGGACGGGAGCGGGCGGTAGGTGCTCGGAAACGGGTCGGCGTTAGGCGCGGACGTGGCGCCCGCTCCGAGACCCGAGTTCGACTTCGCGGTGCTGTCGGCCGCCGTGCGCTGCGGGGTGGGCGTCTGGCGCGCAGACGCCTGCGTGCAGGCGACGGTGACGAGCACTGCGGCGAGTGCGGCTGTGCGCATCGCGGCGGTGGTCCTCCATGGTGGGTGAGGGCGGGCGAGACCCGCGAGGTGGGGCGAAGCTAGTCCGCGTCGAGACGCGTTGCCAGTGGTCCCGGGATTGCGCGCGCGATGTCGAGCCGTCAGCCTTCGTTCCGGAATGTCCTCACCGTCCGCCGCCCCTCGCGCGCTCACCATCCGACCGACCCGACGCCTCCCGGAGCAGCGTCACGTCGTCGCCGCAGAGCGCGTCGACCCCGAACTCGCTGAGGCGCTTCGCGTCGGCGGCCGCGTTCACCGTCCACACGACGACGCGTCTCCCGGCCGCGTGCACGGCGGCGACCAGCTCCTCCGTGACGAGCGGAACATGCGGCCAGAGGTCGCGCGCATCGTGCGCCACGAGCGCCGCGACCATGTCGTGTCCCCGATGCTCGAAGAGGAGTCCGCGCGGAATCTCCGGGGCGAGCTCGCGGACGCGAGCGATCGCGGCGTGGTCGAAGGAATGGATCGCGCAGGTCGCGCGCCATGCGCGGACGACGCCGACGACGAGCTTCTCGATCGACTTGCCCTTGATCTCGACGTAGACGGTGGCCCGTCCGGCGGCCAGCTCGAGCACGTCGCGCAGCAGCGGAATCGGCTCGCCGCCGACATCGAGCTCGGTGAGCTGGCGCCGCGTCATGCTCGCGATCGGCAGCGTCGCGGCGTCACCTTCGTGTTCGCGTACGACAGGGTCGTGGTGCACGACGACGGCGCCGTCGCGCGTGGCGTGAACGTCGAGCTCGAAGGCGTCGGCGCCCAGCTCGAGCGCGCGCGCGAAGGCGGCGAGGGTATTCTCGGGGCGCTCGCGCTTCGCACCTCGGTGGGCGACGATCTCGGGCATCGGCGGAAGCTATCCGGCTCTGGGACGCCCGGCAAAGCGCCCGACGCCTTAACGCCGAGCCGCTCGTGGCGTCTCACCTGACGAACGCATGACCGGCCCGACGAGCGACCTCGCCTCCGATGCGACGCTGCTCACGCGATGGCGTGGGGGCGACGAGCGCGCCGCGACAGAGATCGTCGAGCGGCATGCGACGGCGCTGGCGCGGTTCGCGGCGAGCCTCGGAGTCCGCGAGGATATCGAGGAGCTGGTGCAGGACACCTTCGTGCGCGCCTTCCAGGCGCTGGACGGCTTCCGGGCGGAGAGCTCGCTGCGGACCTGGCTGTTCACGATCGAGCGGCGGCTGGTGCTCGACCGGCGCCGCGCCGCCGCCCGGCGACGGGCGCGCGAGTAG
>DATAIN010000437.1:0-4838 GCA_036262635.1 Gemmatimonadaceae bacterium
TTCGGCAGCACGCTCTTCACGTGCACCATCGCGTCGCCCAACGGGATGCGGCGGGTGTCCCCCGCAAGCGTGACGACGACGTCGCCGAGGCGCGCCGGCACGTCACCGACGTCCCAGGCGACGAGGGTGTACGCGGCGGTCTGGTCCACCACGCCCGGCGCCGCGTTCTGCACGACGGTGCGCGACGCAATGGCCTGCACCTGGGCCGCGGTGTCCGGCCCCGCGGGGAAGGCGATCGCGGACCCGGCCGGCGCGCTGACGCGCACCCGCAGCACGAGCGGATCGCCCACGGTCACGCTTTCCGGCATCGTCGAGACGCCGATCCGCACCCCGGACAGCGAGGCCGGCGCCTGCGCGCCGGCGACGGCCGCGGCCGCGGCGACGGCGAACGTGAGGCCTAACGCGCGCACTCTCACCGCCGCTTCACCCGCGTCGCGCGGTTGCGGAAGAAGCGCAGCAGCGGCTCGACATAGCCGCCGTCGGTGCGGACGACGATCTCGTCGATCGCCAGCCGGCGCAGCAGGTGGCGGCGCGCGTCGCGCTCCTCCTCGGTCGCCCGGGCGAAACGGGCCCGGACGCGCGCGTCGCTCGTGTCGATGTCGATGGTCTCGCCGGTCTCCGGATCGACGAAGCGCGCGAGGCCGATGTCGGGGAGGGCGCGCTCGCTCGGATCCTCGACGGTGATCGCGACGACGTCGTGGCGCTGCGCCAGCCGCTTGAGCGGCTTCTCGATGTCGGCGTCGAGGAAGTCCGAGATGACGAAGACGATGGTGTGCTGCCGGAGCATGCGCTCGAGGTACTGCAGCGCGCCGGCGAGGTTCGTCCGGCATCCCTTCGGCTCGAAGGCGAGCAGGTCGCGGATGAGGCGCAGCGCGTGGCGCCGTCCCTTCTTCGGCGGCAGCACGTGCTCCACCTCGTCGGTGAAGAGGAGCGCGCCGACACGGTCGTTGTTCCGGACCGCCGACATCCCGAGCACGGCGCCGAGCTCCGTCGCCAGCTCGCTCTTGAAGCGGCCCTGGGTGCCGAAGCGCTCGGAGCCGGACAGGTCGACCGCGAGCATCACGGTCAGCTCGCGCTCCTCGACGTAGCGCTTGACGAAGGGGCGCCGCATCCGCGCGGTGACGTTCCAGTCGATCGAACGCACCTCGTCGCCGGGCTGGTACTCGCGTACCTCGGCGAACTCCATCCCCTGCCCCTTGAAGACGGAGTGGTACTCGCCGGTGAAGACGGAGTTCACGAGCCCGCGCGTGCGAAGCTCGATCAGCTTCACCTGGCGCAGGATCTCGGGCGGTACTCCGGCGGGCTTCGCCGGGGCGCCCTGCTCGCGCGCCGCCCGCGCTTCGCGCGAGGGAGCGACGGTGGTGCTCACGGGCTCTCGATCTTGTCGAGCACGCGGCGGACGATGTCGTCGCTCGTCGTCTCCTCCGCCTCGGCCTCGTACGTGGTGAGCACGCGATGGCGCAGCACGTCGGGGGCGATCGACTTGACGTCGTCCGGCGTGACGAAGGCGCGGCCGCGGAGGAACGCGTGAGCGCGCGACGCCTGCGCGAGGGCGATCGTCGCGCGTGGGCTCGCCCCGAATTCGATGAGCGGGACCAGATCCTTCAGCCCCGCCTCGGCCGGGTTGCGGGTCGCGTGGACGATGTCGACGATGTCGTCGACGATGCGATCGTCCATGTAGAGCTCCGTGATGCGGTGGCGCGCATCCATGATCGCCTGCGGCGTCGCGACGTGCCGCACCTCGATCGGGTTGCCGCTCGCCATGCGGCGCATGACCTCCTTCTCCTCGTCACGCGTCGGATAGCCGACGCGGAGCTTCAGCATGAAGCGGTCGACCTGCGCCTCGGGGAGCGGGTAGGTGCCTTCCTGCTCGATCGGATTCTGCGTCGCGAGAACGAGGAAGGGCTCCTCGAGCTTGTACGTCGTCCCGCCGATGGTGACCTGCTTCTCCTGCATCGCCTCGAGCAGCGCGGCCTGCACCTTCGCCGGCGCGCGATTGATCTCGTCGGCGAGGATGATGTTGGCGAAGATCGGTCCCTGCTTGACGTTGAACTTCCCCGAGGACTGATCGTAGATCTGCGTGCCGACGACGTCCGCGGGGAGCAGGTCGGGGGTGAACTGGATGCGCGAGAAGCTCGTCGAGATCGTCTCGGCGAGGGTGCGGACGGTGAGCGTCTTCGCGAGCCCCGGCACTCCCTCGAGGAGCACGTGTCCACCGGTGAGCATGCTGATGAGCAGACGCTCGACCATGTATTCCTGGCCGACGACGCGCTTGCCCACCTCGCGCAGCACAGCCTGTACGAGAGCGGTATCCGCTCCAGGGGCCACCTGAGTCGACACGATCGCTTCCTCTGTTTTTGAAGTGCAGTTTCGTCACCGCACGCCGACGGGGCGTTGCCCGCGGCTACCCGATCAGCGCGCCTGAGTTCAAGATCGGGGCCGGGGCTGAGCCCGTCCAGCGTTCGGCTGGGCGACTATCCCGTCGATCGCGCGACGCTCGCGGGAAAGGACGGGACGCGTCCCCCCCGAGGGCAGGTCGCCCAGCTCCACCGGACCGAAGCGCGTGCGGAGGAGGCCAAGCACCTCGAGACCGAGCGCCTCGCAGAGGCGGCGGACTTCGTGGGTCTTCCCCTCGCGGATCGTCAACGCCAGCTCCCACACGCCGCGGCGCAGGTTGCGCACGGTGATGTCGCGCGGCCGCACCTCGCCATCCTCGAGCGTAACACCTCGCTCCGCGGAGAGTGCCGCGCCCTCCGCGTCGCCGCGCACCGTCGCGACGTAACGGCGCTCGACCTGACGGCTCGGATGCGTGAGCGCGTGCGCGGCATCGCCGTCGGTCGTGAGGAGGAGGACGCCCTCCGTCATGTAGTCGAGGCGGCCCACGTACGTGAGACCGGGGACGTCGCGCACGAGATCGAAGACGGTCTTCCTTCCCGTGCCGTCGGGGCGCGAGGTGAGCACGCCGGCGGGCTTGTTGAGCACGATCCAGACATGCTGCTCGCGCGGCGCCGCGATGGCCTTTCCGTCGACGCGAATCTCGTCGGCGGCGGGATCGACGCTCTGTCCCGTGCGCGCGACCTGTCCGTTCACCGTGACGCGACCGGCGGCGACCAGCTCCTCGGCGCCGCGCCGCGATGCAACGCCGGCGCGCGCGAGGGCGCGTTGGATCCGCATCGGCTCGGAGCTCATTGCGACGCGGCGGGTGTCGCGGGGGTCGTCGCGGCAGGCGGTGCTGCGGCGCGGAGCGCGACCGCGAGCTCGTCGGCGCGCGGAAGCTCGTCGAGGTGACGCAGCGCGAACTGCTCGAGGAAGGCAGGCGTCGTCCCGTAGAGCAATGGACGTCCGAGCCCCTCACCGCGGCCGACCACGTCGATCAGCCCACGCTCGTGAAGCGACTTGAGCACGCCCCCCACCGCGACGCCGCGGATCTCCTCGATCTCCGCGCGGCCGATGGGCTGGCGGTAGGCGATGATCGCGAGCGACTCGAGTGCGGCGGCAGAGAGGCGCTGCGGACGGGCCGCGAGCTGCGCGCGCTCGATGGCCTCCGTGTACTCGGCGCGAGTGAGGATCTGCCACCCTTCCCCGATCTCGACCAGCTCGACGCCATGTCCCTCGACGTCGTAGTGCTCCCGCACCTCGTCGAGCGCGGCACGCAGCGCGGCCGGTGAGGACTCGGGATCGAGCGCGGCGAGCTCCTCGAGCGGGATGGGGCGCGCGCTCGCGAAGAGCGCCGCTTCAAGCAGCTTCGCCAGCGACGTCACGGACGATGTCCACGGAGGCAAAGGGTTTCGGCTGATAGACGCGCAGCTCGCCGAGCTTCGCCATCTCGAGGATGCCGAGCAGCGTCGAGAGCACCTGCCAGGGCTCGGCGTCGGCCGGGACGACGTCGCTCCACCGGACGCGGGCGCGCAGCGCGAGCACCGAGCGGATGACGGTGATCGCCGCGGGGACGTCGAGCGGTCGGGCGATGACGTCGTGCACCGTCGGCTGGCGGACCGCGCGAAGGATCCGGTCGACCGCGCCGAGCAGCTCGGGGAGCGAGAGCGAGAGCGCGACCGGGGGCGGGGGCGCGATCGAGGCCTGCAGGTAGGCGCGCGCGAACTGGTTGCGTCGCAGCTCGCCGCGGTGCTCGAGCAGGTCGACGACCTCGCGCATCTGCTGGTACTCGAGGAGACGGCGCACCAGCTCGGCGCGCGGATCCTCCCACTGGTCATCGCCCTCGGAACGCGGAAGCAGCATCTGCGCCTTGATGCGGAGAAGGCGCGCCGCCATCTCGAGGTACTCCGCCGCGTCGTTGAGCTGCAGGTCGCCGATGCGAGCGAGGAACTGCTCGCAGACGCGGGCGATCGGGATGTCGTAGATGTCCACCTGCTCCTCGCGGATGAGCGCGAGGCGCAGGTCGAGCGGTCCGGAGAAGGTGCCGGCTTCGACGACGAAGGCGGGTGTAGCCGACTCGCCGTTAGGCAGGCTGCCGTCGCTCATCAGCCGGGGCCCCACGGGGCGAGGGGATGCCGGAACAGGTGCCCCATGCTCTCGGCGAGCTGGAAGGACCAGCCGGTGCCGACGTAGGCGGGGGTGAGCCACCAGGTGAGAATCGGCGTCCGCAGGATGAAGAGCAGGAGGAAGATCCCGAAGAAGCCGATGCGCTGGTATCCCATCGCCCAGCCGGGAGGCAGGATGTACTTGAGGACGTGCGACCCGTCGAGGGGAGGAACGGGGAGCAGGTTGAAGGCGGCGAGGCTGAGATTGAGGAAGACGCCCCACCCCATCATCGCCTGCAGCAGCGTCTGCGTCTCCGCGGCCGATTCGACCACCGGGATCATGCCGATCAGCACCAT
>DATAIN010000438.1:0-5258 GCA_036262635.1 Gemmatimonadaceae bacterium
ACGAGCGAGATGCAGCGCATCTTCCGCGAGCAGCTCGCCACCGACGAGGCGCAGGAGCAGCTCGCGCAGGTCGCGGCCATCGTGCGCGAGGGACGCCAGGTCTGCCTCCTCTGCTTCGAGGCGGATCCCGCGCACTGCCACCGCGCGATCGTCGCCGACGCGCTCTCGCGGATGCTCGGCGTCCCGATCCGAAACCTCGAGCCCTGGCCGGACGAGGAGGAGGACTAGCCGATGGCCGGGCTGGACCGCCGCTCCCTCGCCTCGCTCCTCATCGGGATCATCGCCGCGTTAGGCGGGCTGTGGACCGCCGCCTTCCTGCGGAGCGACCGCTGCCTCGACGCCGGCGGGCGGTGGACCCCCGGCCGGAACGTCTGCGAGCTCCCGGCCGGTGTGACGCCGGAGGCTACCTGGCAGGTTGCATCGTCGTATCTCGCCGGTGTCATCGTGGCGGTGGCGATCGCGTTCGTGCTCTGGCGAGTCTTCGCGTTCGCCAGCGGTGCCCGCGCCGCGCGCCCCTCACGCTGACGTCGCAGCTCCCCGTTTCCCCCCAACTCGAACGGCCATGACCCGACACGCTCGCTGGTGCCTCGCGCTCGCCATCGCCCTCCTTCCCGCGCGCGCCGCGCTCGCGCAGAGCATCTGGACTCCGCTCGATCACCGCATCACGGCTCGCGGCGAATGGTGGCACGCCCACTTCAAGAGCGACGTTGGCGCGCCCTCCACCGGCTCGGCGGCGATGTTCTTCTCGGTCGGCTTTCCCGTGAACGAGAAGGTGGCGCTGACCTTCGAGCTCCCGTACGCCCGTGTCTCGGCGCAGGACCCCTTCTTCGGCAAGATCGACGACAACACCGTCGGGAACCCGTACGTCGGCGTGCAGCTCGGCGCCCTGAACAAGCCGGTGAGCTACGTCGGCGAGCTCGGCGCGCGCGTCTCCTCGGTGAGCGAGGGCAGCTTCTTCGCGGCGATCATGGGCGCCTTCTCGGAGATGGATCGCGCCGAGGCGTTCGCGCCGAAGACGGCCACGCTCGCCGCCGCCGGGAACATCGTCATCCGCCGCACGGGGAGCAGCTCACGGCTCCGGCTCGGCGTCTCGGAGATGCTCGCGAGCGGCAGCGGCAGCGAGAACACGACGCTGCTCGACTACGGTGCGCAGACCGCGGTGGACCTGCAGCAGGTCCGCTTCGGCGGCGCGCTCACCGGACGCTACCAGGTGAACGGCAGCGGCAGCTTCGGCGATAAGTCGACGCACGCCGTCACCGGGATGACGAGCATCGCGTTAGGCGACTTCCGTCCCTCGCTCGCCATCCGCGTCCCCTTCGACAAGGATGTCCGCGACGTCGCGCCATGGACGGTCGCCCTCGGCGTCGAGTGGGAGATCCACTAGCGCACCCTCAGTCGCCGTCGGACAGGTACCGCGCCAGATAGGGCGCGGTCCTGCTCCGCGGCGCGGCCGCCACCTCCTCCGGCGTGCCGAAGGCGACGACACGGCCGCCCTCCTCCCCCGCGCCGGGCCCGATGTCCATCACCCGGTCGCTCCCCGCGATCACGCGCATGTGGTGGTCGACGACGATCACCGTGTTCCCGGCGTCGACGAGCCCGTGCAGCTGCGCCATCAGCTTCTCGACGTCGCTCGGATGCAGCCCGGTGGTCGGCTCGTCGAGGACATAGAGCGTGTTGCCGCGCGACATCCGCTGCAGCTCGGTCGCGAGCTTGATGCGCTGTGCCTCGCCCCCCGACAGCTCCGTCGCCGGCTGGCCGAGCCGCAGGTAGCCGACGCCCACCTCGCGCAGCACGCTCAGCGCACGGTGGACGTGCGGCTCGTCGGCGAAGAACTCCCACGCCGCGTCCACCGTCATCGCGAGCACGTCGGCAATCGAGCGGTCCCGGTACTTCACCTCGAGGGTCTTCGCGTTGTAGCGCGTGCCGTGGCAGACCGGGCAGGGCGCGTACACGCTCGGCAGGAAGAGCAGCTCGACGCAGACCCACCCTTCGCCCTCGCAGTTCTCGCAGCGCCCCTTCGCGACGTTGAAGGAGAAGCGCCCGACGTCGTAGTGCCGGGCCCGCGCCACCTTCGTCGCGGCGAAGATGCGGCGCACGTGGTCGAACAGCCCGGTGTACGTCGCGAGATTCGAGCGCGGCGTGCGCCCGATCGGCTTCTGGTCGACGCGCACCAGCCGCCTGACGCGCTCCATCCCGGCAACGATGCGCCCGCTCGTCGCCGGTGCATCCCCCTCGAGATCCTCCTCGTCCTCCTCCTCGCGCACCGTGTGGCCGAGGTGCGCGCCCACCAGCTCGACCAGCGCCTGGCTGACGAGGCTCGACTTCCCCGAGCCCGAGACACCGGTCACCGTCGTGAAGACGCCTAACGGGAGCGCGACGTCGAGATCGTGCAGGTTGTTCCGCGTGACCCCCGCGAGCTTCAGCCACCCGGCCGGCTCGCGCCGCTCGCGCGTCGACGCCGCCACGCGCCCGAAGAGGAACCGTCCCGTCGCCGACTGGTCCACGTCGGCGAGCCCCGCCGGGGGGCCGCTGTAGAGGATGCGCCCCCCGTGCTCTCCCGCGGCCGGCCCGACGTCCACGATCCAGTCGGCGCGGCGCACGACGTCGAGGTTGTGCTCGACGACGAACAGCGAGTTGCCGCTCGCCTTGAGGCGGTCGAGCGCGCGCAGCAGCGCCTCCGTGTCCGACGGGTGCAATCCCGCGGAGGGTTCGTCGAGCACGTACACCACGCCGAAGAGGTTCGAGCGAACCTGGGTCGCGAGCCGCAAGCGCTGCAGCTCGCCCGGCGAGAGCGTCGGCGTGCTGCGCTCCAGCCCGAGGTAGCCGAGCCCGAGGTCGAGCATGACGTCGAGCCGGCTGACGAGATCCTCGGCGATGCGCTGCGCGGCGACCGCCTGCTCCGGATGATGCTCCTCGAGCCGCGCGATCTCCCCGCCATGCCCCTCGCCGATCGGGCGGAAGATCTTCGCGAGACGGCTGAGTGGAAGCCGCGACATGTCGGCGATGTCCATCCCGGCGAACTTCACCGACAGCGCCTCGCGCCTGAGGCGCTTGCCGTGGCAGAGCGGGCACTCCGCCCCCACCATGTACTCCGCGGCGCGCCGCTTCATCGACGCGCTCTGCGAGTTGGCGAAGGTGTGCATGACGTGGCGCTTCGCGCTCGTGAAGGTGCCCATGTAGTCGGGCTCCTCCTTGCGGCGGATCGCCTGCTTCACCTCGGCGATGGTGTACCCGGCGTACACGGGCACCTGCGGCTGCTCCTCGGTGAAGAGGATCCAGTCGCGCGTCTTCTTCGGCAGCTCGCGCCAGGGAACGTCGACGTCGATGCCTGACGTCGTGAGGATGTCGCGCAGGTTCTGCCCCTGCCACGCGGTGGGCCACGCGGCGACGGCGCGGTCGCGGATGGTGAGCGAGTCGTCCGGCACCATCGACTTCTCCGTCACCTCGTACACGCGGCCGAGCCCGTGGCACTTCGGGCAGGCGCCCTCGGGAGTGTTCGGCGAGAACCCTTCCGCGTAGATGATCGACTGCCCGCGCGGATACTGGCCGGCGCGGGAGTAGAGCATGCGCAGCAGGTTCGAGATGGTGGTGACGCTGCCGACCGAGGAGCGCGAGGTCGGCGACCCGCGCTGCTGCTGGAGGGCGACGGCGGGAGGGAGTCCCTGGATGTCGTCGACGTCCGGCACCCCCTGCTGCTCGAACAGCCGCCGCGCGTACGGAGCGACCGACTCCAGGTACCGGCGCTGCGCCTCCGCGTAGAGCGTCCCGAACGCGAGCGAGGACTTCCCCGATCCCGATACCCCGGTGAACGCGACGAGCGCGTCCCGCGGGATCTCGAGATCGACGTCCTTCAGGTTGTGCTCGCGCGCCCCGCGCACCCGCACGAAGCCGCTCCGCGCCTCGGCGGTCGCCTCGGTCGGGCGTGCGTCAGCTCGCTCGCGCCGCGCCAGCGGTCCCCGGCCGTTCCCCACCGAGCCGGCGCGCCCCTTCGGCGCGGTCTCGGAGACGGTGCTCGTGGGGGAGCTGCGTTCGATCATTGGACGGGCGGCTGAAGGGTGGCTTTCGCGCCCAGCGCCTGATCGCCATATCTGCGCCACCACCCGTCAAAACCCGGCGCGGTCCTTCGCCGTACGATCTTCTCGTCCCCCACCCCTACCGGAGCACCCGATGCTCGCAGACGTTCTCGTTCCCTTCTTCGCCTTCGCCACCCTGATCGTCGCGATCAAGACCGTTTCGCGGGTGTACCTCGAGCGTACGCGGCTGAAGCACGGCGGCACCAACGCGCCGCTGGACAGCCAGCGGATCGAGCGCATCGAGCAGATCGTCGAGACCATGGCGATCGAGATCGAGCGGATCTCCGAGGGGCAGCGCTTCACGACCAGGCTCCTTGCCGAACGCCAGGAGGGCGAGCTGCCCGTGCCGCGGCAGCGCGAGGCCGGCCGGGTGATCACCCCGCACTGATCCCGGCCCGGCCGCGACGAGGTCGCCTGACGACGCGGCCTCCGCGTCGCTAACGTATCCCGCATGCAGCCTTCGGATCTCGCCGGCATCGTCCAGTTCCTCCGCGCCGCCGAGGGTTTGAAGACCACCGTGCGCAGCGGGTGGACCTCGGCGGGACATCCGGAGAGCGTCGCCGAGCACACGTGGCGACTCTGCCTGATGGCGCTCGTGCTGCGTCCCGCCTTTCCCGAGGTCGACTTCGGGCGTCTCATCCGCATCTGCATCATCCACGACCTCGGCGAGACGATCGGCGGCGACATCCCGGCCCCCGAGCAGGCGAAGCTCGGCGCGGGGAAGGCGGCCGACGAGCGGCGCGACCTGCTGCGGCTCCTCGAGCCGCTGCCGAGCGCGACGCGCGACGAGATCGCGTCCCTCTGGGACGAGTACGAGGCGGCGAGCACGCCGGAAGCGAAGCTGGCGAAGGCGCTCGACAAGCTGGAGACCATTCTCCAGCACACCCAGGGCAAGAACCCCGACGACTTCGACTACCGCTTCAACCTCGGCTACGGGCGCAAGTTCACCGGCGAGCATCCGCTCATCGTCGAGCTGCGCGCGATGCTCGACGCGGAGACGGAGCGGCGCGCGCGAGAGTCGGACGCTCTGCGCGCACACCGCGAACCATGACGGTGACAGGATGACTTCGACCGGGATCTCCGAGCGGCAGAAGATGATCCGCGGCGAGCTCTATCTCGCCAGCGACCCGGAGCTCGTCGCGGCGCGCGTGCGGGCGCGCCGGCTGTTCGCGCGCTACAACGCGA
>DATAIN010000439.1:0-8263 GCA_036262635.1 Gemmatimonadaceae bacterium
GAAGCAGCGGAAGGAGCACGAAGCGCGCGTGACCTCGCTCAAGCGGGGCGACGAGGTGGTGACCTCGGGGGGCGTCGTCGGCGAGGTCGTGCACATCAAGGAGTCGACGAAGGACGGCGCGCCGGTGAAGAGCATGGACGACCGCATCACGATCAAGAGCGGCGAATCGCGCGTCGTCGTCGAGCGGCGCAGCATCGCGAAGGTCGTCACCGCCGGCGGCACGACGGACAGCAAGGCCTGACCCGCTCCACCGTGGCGCTTCTCAAGATCCACGTGCTCGGCTCGCCGATCCTCCGGCAGCAGACCGTCCCGGTGAAGGAGATCACCGACGACGTGCAGCGGCTGATCGACGACATGATCGAGACGATGTACGCCGCGCGCGGCATCGGGCTCGCCGCGCCGCAGGTCGGGCGCAGCGAGCGCGTGGCGGTGATCGACGTCGAGGGGGACGCGCCCTTCGCGATCGTCAATCCGCAGGTCATCCGCAACGACGCGGAGCTCGCGAAGGGCGAGGAAGGCTGCCTCTCGATCCCCGACGTGTACGGCGACGTGGCGCGCCCGGAGAAGGTGACGGTGCGGGCCACGGACCGCGAGGGAAAGGAGTTCGAGCTCGAGGCGGACGGGCTGCTCGCGCGCTGCCTCCAGCACGAGATCGACCATCTCGACGGCCGGCTCTTCGTCGATCACCTGAGCGTGCTGCGGCGCAAGGCGGCGATGGCGAAGTGGGCGACGATCAAGGGGAAGTATCCCGGGTACATCAGGACGCTCACCGCCGAGGAGATCGCCGAGCACCATCATCGCGACGAGGAGCTGTAAGCTGCGCGTCGTCTTCTGGGGCACGCCGGAGTTCGCGACTCCACCACTGCGCGCACTGATCGGCGAAGGGTTCGACGTGGTCGGTGTCGTGACGCAGCCCGACAAGCCGGTCGGGCGCTCGCGCTCGCAGCTCGTGCCCTCGCCGGTGAAGGCGATCGCGCTCGAGGAGGGGATTCCCGTCCTCCAGCCGGAGAAGCCGCGCGGCGAGGAGTTCATGGCGCAGCTCCGCGCGCTCGCCCCCGACGTCTCCATCGTCGTCGCGTACGGCCACATCATCCCGAAGGCGGTGCTCGACCTGCCGCCGTCCGGCAGCTTCAACGTGCATGCGTCGCTGCTCCCGAAGCTTCGCGGCGCGGCGCCGATCCAGGGGGCGATCCTCGAAGGGCTGCGCGAGACCGGCGTGACCATCATGCGGATGGTTCCCGCGCTCGACGCGGGGCCGATCGTGCTGCAGGCGAGCACGCCGATCGCCGAGGACGAGACGTACGGTGAGCTGCAGCTTCGCCTGTCGGAGCTCGGCGCGCTCGCTCTCGTCGAGGCGATGACGCTCGTCTCGCTCGGCCAGGCGCGCGAGGAGCCGCAGGACGAGTCGCGGGCTACGTACGCGGGGAAGATCGAGCGTGAGGCGGCGCGCGTCGACTGGACGCGCAGCGCGGTACAGGTGTGCCGCGCGATCCGCGCCTACGATCCGAAGCCCGGCGCGCACACGACGCACCGCGGCGAGCCGATGAAGCTCTTCGGCGCGCGGCCGATGGCGCACACGAATCACGCGCCGGGAAACGTCGTCGAGATCGCGGCGGACGGAATGGTCGTCGCGTGCGGCGAAGGCGCGGTGCGCGTCGCGCAGATCCAGCCGGCGGGCAAGGGACGAATGACACCCGAGGCAGTCGCGCGTGGCCGCGGGATTGCGATCGGCGAGAAGCTCGGCTAGCCCGACCTTTCATCGGTGGACGCGACGGTATGGCATCGGCTGACATGAGCGCCACGATCGAGACCGCCCCGAGCGCCGCCGCGGCGCGAGCACTCTTCAGGCAGCGCTTCGGACGCGCGCCCGATGCCGTTGCCTCGGCGCCCGGTCGCGTGAACCTCATCGGCGAGCACACCGACTACAATGGCGGCGAGGTGCTCCCGATCGGCATCGAGCGGCGCACGTGGGTCGCCGTCGGGGTCGACGCGAGCGCGACCGCGTCGCGGCTGCGCGCGGTCTCCTCGAACGAGTCGAACGGTGGCGAGGCGTCACTGGCCGACCCGAAGCGAAGCGAGCGGTGGTGGGATTATCTCACCGGCGTCGCGGCGCCGATCGTCCGCGACAGCGCGCGCGGGGGGAAGGTGGGGATCGACGCCGCGGTCGTGAGCGACGTCCCCGCGGGCGCGGGGCTCAGCTCCTCCGCGGCACTCGAGGTCGCGACCGCGATGGCGGTATCACGCGTGCTCGGCGAGCCGCTCGAGCTCCGTGAGGCAGCGATGATCGGCTGGCGCGCCGAGACGGGATTCGTCGGGGTGGCGTGCGGGATCATGGACCAGTTTGCGTCCGCGCTGGCGCGCGAGCGCTTCGCGCTCCATCTCGACTGCGCGACGACGGAGACCGACCACGCGCCCTTCGCCGACGCGGTTCTGATCGTGGACAGCGCGGTGCGGCGATCGCTTCGCCACTCGGAGTTCAATCAGCGTCAGGCGGAGTGTGCCGAAGCGCTTCGCCTGCTCCGGAATCACTGGCCGGAGCTGACCTCGCTCGCCGCGGCGACCCCCGAGCAGATCGTGGAGGCGAAGCTCCCCGACCCGCTCGACCGGCGTGCCCTTCATGTCTCGCGCGAGACGCGCCGGGTGCAGGACGCAGTCGCCCGCCTCGGCCGCGGCGAGCCATTGAACGGCGAGCTGCTCCTCGGCTCGCACGCATCGCTCCGCGACCTCTACGAGTGCTCCCGTCCGGAGCTGGACTGGCTGGTCGAGCGCTCGATGAAGGAGCCCGGCGTCCGCGGCGCTCGGCTGACCGGCGCTGGCTGGGGGGGCTGCATCATCGCCGTCGGCGACGAGCGCGCCCTCGCCGCGGCGGCTCCGGCGATCGGGAGGGACTACGAGAGGCAGTTCTCGCTGAAGCCACGGGTCTGGCTGTCGAAGGCGGCGGCGGGGGCGAGGATCGAAGGGGAGTAGGGCGGCGAACGGCGGAACGCGGATCTGCACGGATGAACGCGGATCGACGCGACACCGCTGCTGAGAATGAATTGGGGCGCGTATTGTGAGATCACCTCACCCGGCGCGCCCCAACATCATTCAGGGCTTCAGCATGTTTGTAACAGGAGCCATGGAGGGCGTGGAGGGGGTTTGGCGGGAGCAGTCGCTCGGCACAACCCCTCCCTGCGCGCCACGGCTCCTGTGAACATTGCCGAGCAATAGTCGAGCCCGCATCGCCTCCGACCCCCCGGGATCACCCGCGGCCCCTCCCGCCTAACGCGGGGTATCAGGACACGGGCCGGCTGATGTGTCTTTCCCATCGGTGGCTCGTCTGAAGGCGTCGCGACCGTCGAACCAATGACGGCCCTCCGACGCGCGTGACAGTGACGGCCTCCTTCCGTGGAATGGCCTCGAATCGACCCCACGCGCAACCGGACTACGTGCTGATGTCTCCGTCTCCGTTTCTGTTCGCCACCGGCATCGAGAACAGCTATCCCACCATCGCCGGGGGTGTCCGCATCGATCAGATGGCCAAGTGCGGCCATTACGATCGCTGGGAAGAGGATTTTGCCCTCGTCCGCGAGAGCGGATTGAACGCGCTCCGCTACGGGCCGCCCTACTACAAGGTCCACGTCGCCCCGCACCGCTACGACTGGGACCACGCCGATCCGCAGATGGCGCGGCTGCGCGAGATGGGGATCACCGTCATCGCCGACCTCTGTCACTTCGGGGTTCCCGACTGGCTGGGCGGATTCCAGGATCCCGCCTTCCCCGTGCTCTTCGCCGAGTACGCGCGCGCCTTCGCGCAGCGGTATCCGTGGGTCCGGCACTTCACCCCTGTGAACGAGATCTTCGTCTGCGCGAGCTTCTCCGCCCTTCGCGGGTGGTGGAACGAGTGCGAGGCGAACGACCGCGCCTTCGTCCGCGCGATGCGCAACCTCTGCATGGCGCACGAGCTCGCGGTCGAGGCGATCCTCTCCGAGCGACCGGACGCGATCATCGTGCAGGGCGAGTCGATCGAGCACTTTCACGCGGCCGGGGACAGCGCGCGCGCCGAAGCCGACCGCTGGAACGGGCTGAAGCAGCTCTCGCTCGACCTGACGATGGGGCACGAGCTCGCGCCGGGGATGGCGCGGTACCTCAACGAGAACGGGGTACCCTCGAACGAGTTGAGCTTCTTCCGCGAGAGGCGCGCGGTCGGCCAGCGCTGGCTCGGCGTGGACTACTACCCCACCTGCGAGCACCGCATCGCGTCCACCGGGCGCGCCACCACCTCGCGCAATCCGATGGGGTTCAAGCGGCTCGCGACGCAGTACTACAACCGGTACCACGTGCCGATCTTCCACTGCGAGACCAATCGGGTGAGCAGCCAGGCGGTCGAGTGGATCGACCACCAGTGGTCGGACCTGATGGCGCTGCGCGCCTCGGGAATCCCGGTGATGGGCTTCACCTGGTATTCGCTCACCGACCAGATCGACTGGCAGCACGCGCTGCGCGTCGAGCGGAACGACCTGCACGCGGTCGGGATGTACGACCTCGAGCGGAAGGTGCGGCCGGTGGGGCTGCGCTATCAGCAGATCGTCAGGCAGTGGCGGGCGGTGCTGGCCGGCGACGCGCGCACCAGCGCCGCGGAGCTCGTGGTCGGCGACTGAGCCGCCGAGCGGGCGAACGTTAGGCGCGGGCGCGATCCGGAGATCGCGCCCGCGCTGCTTTTCCGCTTCGTCTGTCCGCTACCGAACGGTGTGCGCCGGGGCACACGCCTTGCCCATCCGTCCGGTGGCCGCTGCGCCGCAGCTCGCGGCCCTTTCAGCTCCTGCACAATCGGAAATCATGCCCAGCCCGCTACCTCACACGGCCGCGGACGCGGTCGACGTGTCCCTGATCGTCCACAGTCACCTTCGCTGGGATTTCGTCTGGCAACGTCCGCAGCAGATCCTGTCGCGGCTGAGCCAGCGCGGGCATGTGCTCTTCGTCGAGGAGCCCGTACACCTCGACGACATCGCGGCGCCACGGCTCGACGTGACGCTGCCACTGCCGCGCGTGCATCGCGCGGTGCCGATGCTCCCCGGCAGCCTGCGCGGGAACTACGACGCCTCGATCTCGGTGATCCGCGATCTCGTCCGCAGGCAGATCGCGGCCGACGGTCCGTTAGGCAGCGCCTTCGAGCGGCCGGTGCAGTGGTTCTATACCCCGATGCCGGCCCCGGCGATGATCGGCGCCTTCAACGAGCGCGGCGTCGTCTACGACTGCATGGACGAGCTCTCGAAGTTCCGCTTCGCTCCCACGGAGCTCGTGGACCGCGAACGCTATCTCGTCGCCGAATCCGATGTCGTCTTCACCGGGGGCTACAAGCTCTCGCAGGCCAAGTCGCGCATCCACAACAACGTCCACTTCTTCGGCTGCGGCGTGGACGTCGACCACTTCGCCCGCGCGCGCTCCGAGGACCTCGCGCTCGCGCCGGAGCTCGCCGCGCTCGGTCGCAAGGTGATGGGCTACTTCGGGGTCGTCGACGAGCGCATCGACTACGACCTCCTCCTGGCCCTCGCCGAGCGGAATCCCGAGGTCGCGCTCGTGATGGTCGGCCCGGTCGTGAAGGTGGATCCGCGCGAGCTCCCGCAGGCGCCGAACATCCACTGGCTCGGCCAGCGGCAGTACGCCGACCTCCCTTCCTATGTGAAGGGGTTCGACGTCTGCCTGATGCCCTTCGCCCTGAACGAGGCGACGGAGTACATCAATCCGACCAAGACCCTGGAGTACATGGCGGCCGGGAAGCCGATCGTCTCGACCGCGGTGAGCGACGTCGTCCACAACTTCACGCCCGTCGTGACGGTGGCCGACTCGCCCGACGAGTTCGTCGCGGCCGTCCAGCGGGCGCTCGTCGCTCCCGACTCCGCGATGATCGCGCGCGGCATCGAGCAGGCGCGCGCGAACACCTGGGAGTCGATCGTCGCCCGGATGGATCGCATCGTCCGCGAAGCGCTCCGCGTCCGCGAGGAGCGGACGAGCGCCCACACCGATCGCGCCGCCTCGCGGCGCAGCGAGCGCGTCGTGCGCACGAATCGCTCGCTGGCGGTGGCCGCGGACGAGATCGGTGACTGAGCGCGACGCGCGGGACCGGCTCGAGTTGTGGGCAGGTCTCGAATGCACTCTCAACCGCGTCGGCGAGGCGCAGCACGATCAGCTCGCGCTCACCGGACACTACGAGCGTGGCGATGACCTGACGCGTCTCGCCGCGCTCGGCGTGCGCACCGTGCGCTATCCGATCCTCTGGGAGCGCATCGAGCGCGGCGAGCCGCACGGCCGTCCCTGGGAATGGACCGACGAGCGCATGCGCGAGCTGCGCGCTTTCGGCGTCGAGCCGATCGTCGGGCTCGTGCACCACGGCAGCGGCCCTCTCGATACGAACCTGCTGGACCCGGCCTTCCCGGCGCGGCTCGCGACGTTCGCCCGGCGCGTCGCCGAGCGTTACCCGTGGGTCACGCGCTACACGCCGGTGAACGAGCCGCTCACCACGGCGCGCTTCGCCGCCCTCTACGGCGTCTGGTATCCGCACGATCGGAGCGACGCGGCGATGTTCCGCGCGCTGCTCACGCAGATCCGCGCGACGCGGCTCGCGATGGCGGCGATCCGCGAAGTCGTTCCCGAGGCGTTGCTCGTCCAGACCGAGGACCTCGGCAAGACGCACTCGACGCCGACGCTCCGCTATCAGGCGGAGTTCGAGAACGAGCGGCGCTGGCTGACCTTCGACCTGCTCGGCCGCCGCTTCGGCGCCGCTCATCCGTTGCGCGACTACGCGCGCTGGGCGGGGGTGAGCGACGCCGAGATCGACGATGCGGTCGGCGACGGCTGCCCGCCCGACCTGCTCGGCGTCAACCACTACGTGACGAGCGAGCGCTGGCTCGACGAGCGGCTCGAGCGCTATCCGGCCCACACGCATGGCGGGAACGTCCGTCATCGGTACGCGGACGTCGAAGCGGTGCGCGCGCTCCCCGACGGAGTGGCGGGTCCCTGCGCGCTTCTCGTCGAAGCCTGGGAGCGCTACCAGCTGCCGATCGCGGTGACGGAGGTGCACCTCGGCTGCACGCGCGAGCAGCAGCTTCGCTGGCTCGACGAGGTCTGGCATGGCGCGGAAGGCGCGCGCGCCGCGGGTGCCGACGTCCGCGCGGTGACCGCGTGGGCCGCGTTCGGGACCCGCGACTGGAGCTCGCTGGTCACGCGGCTCGACGGGCACTACGAGGTCGGGCTCTTCGACGTGCGTGCTTCCGCGCCGCGTCGTACCGCGCTCGCGCAGATGGCGCGCGGGCTCGCCACCACGGGCAGCTTCGATCACCCCGCGCTGCAGTCGCCCGGATGGTGGCATCTTCCGCAGCGGCTCGCCTATCACTCCGGCGGGGGGTGCGAGCGCTCGGCCGATCATGCCACGCGCTCGCCGGCGATCCGCGCGCGCCGCGCGCGCGGCGCGACGCAGGCGCGCCCCATCCTCGTCACCGGCGCACGCGGGACGCTCGGCCGCGCGGTGCTGCGGCTCTGCGCCGAGCGCGGGCTCGCGGCGCGGGGAGTGACGCGGCGGGAGCTCGACATCACCGATCGCGCAGCGGTCGATCGCCTGCTCGAGCAGACCGGCGCCTGGGCGATCGTGAACGCGGCGGGCTGGGTTCACGTGGACGACGCCGAGCGCAACGCCGCGGCCTGTCTCGCCGCGAACGCCGCCGGACCCGCCACGCTCGCCGCGGCCTGCGCCGAGGACGACGTGAAGCTCGTGACGTTCTCGTCGGATCTCGTGTTCGATGGGGCGAAAGGCTCGCCTTACGTCGAGCGCGACCTGCCGGCGCCGTCAGGGGTCTACGGCCGCTCGAAGGCCGAGGGTGAGGCGCGCACGCTCGCGCTGCTGCCCTCGGCGCTCGTCGTCCGGACGGCGGCGTTCTTCGGACCGTGGGACGAGTGGAACTTCGTCACGCGGACGCTGCGCTCGCTCGCGATCGGCGAGCCGGTGGACGCGGCGGAAGACCTGATCGTCTCGCCGACGTACGTCCCCGACCTCGTGGACGCGATGCTCGACCTCCTCATCGACGGTGAGCGCGGCATCTGGCACCTCGCGAACGAGGGCGCAACGACCTGGGCGGACCTCGCGCGGCGGGCAGCACGCGACGCCGGGCTCGACGCGTCGCTCGTGCGCGGCCGTGCCGCCGCGGAGCTCGACTTCGCCGCGCCGCGGCCGCCTAACGCGGCGCCGATGAGCGAGCGCGGCTCGATCATGCGTCCGCTCGAGGCCGCG
>DATAIN010000440.1:0-2384 GCA_036262635.1 Gemmatimonadaceae bacterium
CGAGGACCTCGCGGGCGGCATCGCCTCGCTTCGTGGCGTCGCCGCGCGCCTCGCGGTCGACGAGCGCACCATCACCAACCGCACCCTCGGCGGGATCTTCTCCGAGGAGCTCGGCTGGCGCGACCGGCTGTTCCTCACCGGCGCGGCGCGCGCGGACAAGAACAGCGCCTTCGGCGCCAACCTCAAGCCGGTCGTCTACCCGGCGGCGAGCCTCTCCTACGTCGTCAGCGAGGAGCCGTTCTGGCCGAGCAATCCGGTCGTGAGCACGCTGCGCCTGCGCACGGCGTACGGCGAGTCCAGTCTCCGCCCGGGTCCGCAGGACGCGCTGCAGTACTACGTGCCGCGCGGCACGACGGTGCACGGGAAGGACGCGCCGGGCCTCGCGCTGGCGAACTTCGACAATCCGAACCTCAAGCCCGAGCGCTCGGGCGAGTTCGAGGGCGGGTTCGAGGCGTCGCTGTTCGGTGATCGCGCGAGCCTCGACGTCACGGCCTACAGCAAGAAGTCGCGCGATGCCCTCGTGCTCCGCCGCCTGCCACCCTCGCTCGGTGGTCCGACGTCGCGCTTCGAGAACATCGGCAAGGTTTCGAACAAGGGCCTCGAGGTCGCGCTGAACTCGAGGCTCCTGGAGATGACCAGCGTGCAATGGGACGCGAGCGTCAACGCCGCGTGGAACAAGAACCGACTGATCTCGCTCGGGAAGGGAATCCCGGACGTCATCTTCGGCTTCAGCAGCTCGCAGCGCCACACGCCCGGCCGTCCGCTCGGCGCCTTCTACGGCCGCGTCATCACCGCGTACCAGGCCGTGAACGGGGTCGTCGATCCGTCGACGATCAAGCGCACCTCGACCGCGACGTACCTCGGCACGCCGATCCCGACGCGGACCGCGACCCTGACGACCGGCATCACGTTCTTCAAGCTGGCGCGGCTCTCCACCCTGCTCGACTACAAGGGTGGGCACATGCAGTACAACGACTCCGAGTCGTTCCGCTGCGGCATCGGCACGTGCCGCGGTGTCAACGACGCCTCGGCGCCGGTGGACGAGCAGGCCCGCGCGATGGCGCGCTACGAGGCCAGCTCGGCGATCGGCAACTTCATCGAGCACGCCGACTACATGAAGGTGCGCGAAGTCTCGCTGACGCTCACGGCGCCGCGCGATTGGGCGGCGATGGCGCGCGCGAACGACGCGAGCCTCGTGATCTCGGGGCGGAACCTCTACACCTGGACCAGGTACACGGGGCTCGATCCGGAGCAGAACATGGGGCAGAACAACTTCACGACCACGGACTTCCTCGGCCAGCCGAACGTCCGGTACGCGACCGTCCGCCTCAACCTTACTTTCTGAGCGCCTATGCGCAGAGGATATATCATGACCACCGTGCGATTCATCGCGCGCGCGGCCGCGCCGCGGCGAGCGGCGGCGCTGGGGGCGCTGGCGCTCGCCGCCGCCGTCAGCGCCTGCGACCTCAAGGTCGCGCAGCCGGACGTCGCGTCGCCGTCGTCCGTGAACGAGTCCGGCGCCCGCGCCACGCTGCTCAACGGCGCGATCTCGCTGTTCGCCCAGGGCTACGCCGGCAACGGAGACAGCAGCGGCGTGGCCTCGCTGGGCGGACTTTTCGCCGACGAGTTCGCGAACTCGGACTATCAGGACCGGCACATCGACGTCGACAAGCGCAACGTTCCCGAGACGAGCACCGCGGTCGCGGGCGCGTACACGGAGCTGCAGCGTGCGCGCGTCGCGTCGCTCGACGTCGCCGCGCGCTACGCGGCGGCTGACCCGACGTCGATCCACGCCGCAGAGGCGGAGATGATCGCCGCGTACACGTTCCTCACCTTCGCCGAGAACTGGTGCAACGGGGTCCCCTACAGCAACTACAACGGGGGCAACCTCCAGTACGGCACGCGGACCACGTCGGCGCAGAGCTATGACAGCGCGCTGACGCACTTCGACAAGGCGCTGGCCATCGCGGTGAAGGGCGACACGTCGAACGACCAGGACGCGCTCGACGTCCTCAACACGATCCGCGTCGGGCGCGGACGCACCCTGCTCGGCCAGGGGAAGTTCGCCAGCGCGGCGACGGCGCTCAACGGCGTTCCGGCCGACTTCGTCTACTATCTGTTCTCGTCGTCCGCGAGCACCAAGCAGTACAACGGCGTCTATTCCTGGAACAACAGCTACGGGCGATTCACGGCCGCGAACTTCGAGGGCGACTCGACGAAAGGCCTCGACTTCCTGTCGTCGAACGATCCGCGCATCAAGTACACGAACACGGGGAAGTTCGGGCTCGACGCGCGCACCCCGCTGATCTATCAGGAGAAGTATCCTGACCATTCTTCCTCGTTCCCGCTGGCGTCGGGAACCGAGGCGCAGCTCATTCGCGCGG
>DATAIN010000441.1:0-5297 GCA_036262635.1 Gemmatimonadaceae bacterium
GAAAATTCAGCATCTCATCAGAAAGGAAAGGCGCCGCGTCGGGCACGAGCGGCGCCCTCTCTACCTCAGCTCAGGGGAACGGGCGGGGCTGCGGCCAGGGCCACGGCCACGGGCCGGTCGCGTCGCCACCGGCGAGCGCGCGCACGGCCATCGACTTGATGCGCGGGTCGGACGACGTGAGCAGCCCGCGGATCGCATCGACCGACTTCTCGCCGATCGCCGCGAGCGCGCGGATGTACTCGAGCTGCAGATCGGTGTCCTTCTCCGCGTTCAGCGCGGCCTGGAGCGCCGGCACCGCCGCCGGATCCTCGATCTCGTGCAGCGCCCAGGCGGCGAGGCTGCGCGTCTCGGGACTCGGATCCTTGAGCAGCGCCATCAGCTCCGGTGGCGCCTGCCGCGGCCCGATCTCGCCTAACGCCCAGGCGGCGCGCTGGCGGATCTCGGTGTTCTTGTCGGACAGCGCGGCGGCCAGCGCGGGCACCGCCGAGCGATCACCCGCCTCACCGAGCGCCCAGGCCGCGGTCTCGCGGACCTTCGTGCTCGCGTCCGACTTCAGCGCCTCGACGAGCGCGTCGGTCCCGTTCCCGCGACCGCCGCCCTCGCCGAGCGCCCACGCCGCCATCTCGCGAACGTCTTCGTCCTTGTCGTTGCGCAGGGCCCAGGCGAGCGCGTCCACCGCGACCTGCGTCTCCGTGTACTCGCTCAACCCCCACGCGGCGACCCGGCGGAGCTCCGCGTTGCTGTCGGTCTTCAGCACGTTGGCGAGAAGAGCGGGGCGGTCGTCGCGCGCGCCCTTTCCCTTCCCCTGCTCGCGCTGCTGCGTGATCAGCGCACGCAGCTGCTCGCCCGTCATCTCACCGGACTGGATCTCGTCGACAGTCGGGTTCGGGTCGTTCCCCGCCCGCGCTTCGGCGATCGCCTCGGCGCGCGCGGTCGCGTCCGCGTTCACGCGCGTCGTGGTCTGCTGCTGCGTCACCGTCCGCTGCGACGTCGACTGGACGGTGCGCTCGACGATTCTGCCCGGCCTGGAGTGCTGCTCGTAGCCGAGCGAGTCGCTGCTCGCCGCGGCCGGCACCGCCGCTGACTGCGAGGCGGCGGCGCGGGGCGCCGGAGCCGCGGCACCGACGACGAGCGCGATGAGGAAGAGCGACGCGGCAAGTCCAGCCGACTGCAGCCGTCCCGGGGTCGCGCGCTGGAGCTCGGGGTCGAGGATGGCGAGCATCCGTCCCTCGAACTCCTTGCGCCGCGCCATCGCGAGCGCCACCGAGGGCGTCGCGTCGCGCCGCACCGACGTCACGATGTCGAGCAGATGCTCGGCGTAGTCGGTCGCCCGCGTCCCGCAGGAGAGCGCGAGGTCGTCGCAGGCGCGCTCGCTCTCGGCACGGAGCTGCTTCGCGGCGGTCCAGACGAGCGGGTGGAACCACCAGATCGCGCAGGCCAGCCTGCCTAACGTGTGGCCGAGGAGGTCGTGCCGGCGGACGTGCGCGAGCTCGTGGAGGAGCACCGCGCGGCGCCGCTCGATCGACCAGCCGTCGCATTCCGCCGGGAAGACGATCGTCGGCGCGAAGATCCCGCAGGCGAAGGGCATCTTCGCGTGCTCGCTGCGGAGGAGCCTCGGCGCCTCGTCGAGCTCGAGCCGGTCGGCAACCTCGAAGAGCGGGGTCGTCCAGTCGGCGGTGTCGAGCGGCGTCGCGCGGCGCACGATGCGGCGGACGACGAGCGCCGACCAGGCGAGCGACGCGCCGATGGCCAGCACCACCGCCGCCCAGATCGCGACGAGCAGGGAGAGTCCGCTGAGCCAGAGGCGTGATTCGGGCGCGCCGGAGACCGATGCATTCGTGCGCGACGGAGTGGGCGACGTCGCGGCGATGCCGACTTCCGGCGCTTTCGTCTTCGCGTCGGGGGTGGCTTCGTCCACCGCGGGATCGGACATCCGCGCCGGAGTCACGAGGAGCTGCTCGGGGGGAAGGATCTCGACGCGCAGCGGCGCCCATGCCGCGAAGGCGGGGACGACGAGCAGCGTCGCCAGCGCGACGAGCCAGACGAGATGCCGCGCGCCGGCCGAGCCGCGCTGCATGGCGAGGGTGATCCCGAGCGCCGCGACGAGGATGATCGTCGCCTTCAGCAGGAGCACGAACATCGGATGGCCGAGCGCGGCCGCGACGGCGCCGCCGGAGAGGATGGTTGGAAGCATGGCCTATCTCCCGCTCTCGCGAGCGCGGCGAATGGTCTCGCGCAGCCGTTCGACTTCAGCGTCGGGGACGTCGACGTCGGACATGCGAAGCAGCGCCGTCACCGCCTGCTCCGGCGATCCGGCGAAGTAGGTGCTCACGACGTGGGCGAGCATGTCCTCGCGGGCCCGCTCCGTGTCGGTGGCCGGATAGTACACGTACCGCGGCCCGTCTTCCTTGTGCTTGATGAGATCCTTCTCGCCGAGGATCCGCAGCACGGAGCGCACAGCGGAATACGTCGGCGGATCGGGGAGGTCGTTCATGATCTCGGCGACGGTCGCGCCTCCGCGGCGATGGAGGATGTCCATCACCTGCCGCTCGCGTCGGGAGAGCGCTGGGACTACCGATTTCCTGGGCATGGCTTGCGGCGAAAGAGGGATGCGATCCGGGCAGCCCCAATACTGCACGGGGCTGCTGAAAAATCAACCATGCTGATATTTCAACAGTCCGGCCGGAAAGTCAAGAGGGAAAATTCAGGGCACCCCCGGCCCCCGGCCTCCCGGTACCCGGTACGCGGTACGCGGCCCCCGTTACCCGGTGCCGGGCGCCCGGTCCCTGGCCCCTGCCTCGAGGCCACCCGGACCTCATTATTAGGCATGACTTCCCCTTCCTCCCAGGTCCGCAGCTACGAGACGCACGCCCGGACCTCCCCCGTCTTCGGCCGGGTGCTCTGCAGCTCGCGCAATCATCATTTCGTGATCGACGGCCCGGTGGGCAACGGCTGCCCCGGCGAGGCACTGACCCCGCCGGAGATCTTCCTCGCCTCCGTCGCCGCCTGCGGCGCGGAGCTGATCCAGGTGATCGCGCGCGACGAGAAGCGCCCGCTCGGCGGCGTCGAGGTCACCGTCACCGGCGAGGTGGACCGCGGGCGGCAGAAGCGCACCGACGTCACCCTCTTCACGAAGGTGCACCTCGACATCGTTCTCACCGGCGCCGACGACGCGGCGGCCGCGGCGCTGGTCGAGGGGTTCAAGCGCCGCTGACCGCTCTACGGCACGGTCGCGGTCGCGACCGAAGAGCTCAGCGTCAGCTTCCGGACGGCGCGCTGAGCGGCGGGCTCAGAGATTGAGCCCGATCGCCAGGCCTAACGCGAAGCCGCTCGTCTGAAGCGTCATCGCCTCGCGGCGCTGCGTCGCGGGGATCTTCGCGCTCGTCATCCCGCGATACTGGCCGAAGAGGTCCGCGCTGAACCGCCAGAAGACGGGAATCGTGTAGCCCGCCTGGGCGACGGCGCCGACGTTCGTGGAGCTCCACGCCTGGTCGCTCGCCGGTCCGATGTACGTCCAGTCGCCGAGCGACCGGTCCATCGGCACCTCGCGCTGGTGCCACTGGTTGGCGACCATGATCCCGCCCGCGCCGACGTTGAAGTGCCGCCAGTCCCAGGTGACGATCGCCTGCGAGGAGCGGCTTTCGTCGGTCAGCGTCAGGTGTGTCTTCGTCCCTGCATTGTACGCCTGCATGCGCGTGCGGATGGGACGCAGCGACTGCTGGAGCTGCAGCGCGAAGGACCCGCGGACGCGGTAGCGGAGTGCGACGAGCCCGAACGCGGCCGCCCTGGGCTCCATGGTGCCCTCGTACCCATCGAGCGTGCCATACTTGCCCACCAGCCGCCCCCCTCCATAGCCGAGCTGCGCCGTCTTCCTCGTGAAGTCGTCCGCCAGCACGGACTGCTCCTTCCCGATGTACGGCGGGGCGACCGAGATCCGCCAGCGGCTCTGGCGCACGCCGGCCCAGTTCCGCGACGGGCACTCGGCGATGCGTGGCGGTCGCGTCCCCGCGGCGACGAGATCGATCCGCCGCAGGTGTGCGCTGCCGTCCTCGCCGACGACCCACCGCGCGCTGTAGCGTCCGCGCAGGGTGTCGTCTCCCGCCGGCGCGACGACCGGGACGAGATACGTCCCATCCCGCTCGATCACGCTGTTGGTGCAGTAATCGTAACGGACGGGGTCGAGCTGCACGTGCTCCACCAGCCGGCCGCCCTCTCGCAGGCGAGCCACCCACGCACCGATCGCCTCCCGTCCGACGAGCCGCTCGCCGGCCTGGGTGACGAGCTCCGTGCTGTCGTCGGCCGCGGAGAGCGCGCGCGAGAAATCGCGGGCGCGCGCGCCGGAATCGATCGCAGCTTTCGCGTCGAGGATCGCGCGCAGCATCGCCCCCTCGGAACGAGTGATGCTCTGGCGAGCGGGAACGGCGAGCTCCGGTGCGCGGCGCCCCGCGCCGCAGGCGACGGTGCCGAAGAGAACGAGTGCGACGGTCTGGATGCGCATGCGATGGAGAGGGTGACGGTGATCATCCTGGACGCACGCGCGCGAGCGCGGGTCATGTCATTCTCGTTCCCGCCATGGTGGGCCCGATGCCGCCGCGGACCCCGCTTGCTTCGGCGTCGCGCAGCGCCGCCCGCAATCCTTCGCGAGCGCTCGGCCAGCGCGGCGTCCAACCTAACGCGCGGAGCTTCGCGTTGGAAGTGCGCTGCGAGCGAGACAGCACCTCGCCGATCGAGCCCATGAGCCGCGCCGCCCACCGCGGCATCTGGCGTGGCGTAGCCAGGCCTAACGCGCCGGCGAGCGCGCCCGCCCATGCCGCGCGGGTGAGGGGCTCGTCGTCGCTCGCGTTGTAGATCCCCGACGGCGCGCGGAGCACGGCCGCCACCGCGCTCGCCGCGTCGTCGTGCGAGATCGACGACCAGTACGCGTCGGGGCGGCCCGGCAGCGGGGAGATGCCCCGCCGGACCATCGGCAGCATCTCGTCGAGGACGCGGGAGTCGGGGCCGTAGAATCCCGCGAAGCGGAGGACGATCCCGGCCCCTCCACTCGCCGAGAACCGCTGGGCCGATCGTTCGGCGTCGAGGCTGCTCCGGTTGTAGCGTCCTGGCCGCACGGGAGAGCTCTCGTCGATCCACCGGCTCCCCGCGTCGGCGTAGATCGGCGCGAAGGATTCCTGGATGAAGCGCGGCACCCCCGCGGCCAGCGCCTCGTCGACGAGCAGCGCGGAGCCGTCGCGGCGGATGCGGTCGTTCTCGCGCCAGGCGAAGGGGAGCATCATCGCGAGCCACGAGGATGGCAGGTG
>DATAIN010000442.1:0-1586 GCA_036262635.1 Gemmatimonadaceae bacterium
ACGCCTGGATCCCCGTCCTCGGCCCCGTCATCGGCGGGGTGCTCGGCGCTGCCTTCTACCGCGCGATCTGGCCCGCCTGACGCTCCCACTCGATACCGATGAGATACATCCTCGCGCTCGACCAGGGCACCACCAGCTCACGGGCGATCGTCTTCGACCAGGGCGGCGCCATCGTCGCCGTCGCGCAGAAGGAGTTTCCGCAGATCTTCCCGCAGCCGGGATGGGTGGAGCACGATCCGCGCGACATCTGGTCCACGCAGGCGGGGGTCGCGGCCGAGGTGCTGCAGAAGGCGAGCATTCGCGCGAGCGACGTCGCGGCGATCGGGATCACGAACCAGCGCGAGACGACCGTCGTCTGGGACCGCGCCACCGGACAGCCGATCTGCAACGCCATCGTCTGGCAGGACCGGCGGACGGCGAACATCTGCGACCGGCTCAAGGTGAAGAAGCTCGATCGCGTCATCCGGCGGAAGACCGGTCTCGTCATCGACGCGTACTTCTCGGCGACGAAGGTGCAGTGGATCCTCTCGAAGGTCCCCGGTGCACGAGCGCGCGCCGCGCGCGGCGAGCTCGCCTTCGGCACCGTCGATTCGTGGCTCGTCTGGAACCTCACCGGGGGCAAGGTGCACGTGACCGACGCGAGCAATGCGTCGCGCACGATGCTCTACGACATCGCGAAGGGCGACTGGGACGACGAGCTGCTGAAGATCTTCGGCGTGCCGCGCTCGATGCTCCCCGAGGTGCGCTCGTCGAGCGAGGTGTACGGGACGACCGCGCTCCTCGGCGGATCGATCCCCATTGCCGGGATCGCCGGTGACCAGCAGGCCGCGCTCTTCGGCCAGGTGTGCACGAAGCCGGGGATGGTGAAGAACACCTACGGCACCGGGTGCTTCATGCTGATGAACACCGGCACGAAGCCGATCGCGTCGAAGAACAACCTGCTGACGACCGTCGCCTGGCGGATCGGATCGCGCACCGAGTACGCGCTCGAGGGGAGCATCTTCATCGCCGGCGCGGTGGTGCAGTGGCTGCGCGACGGCCTGGAGATCATCCGCGCCGCCCCGGACATCGAGGCGCTCGCGGCGAGCGTGCGCGACACGGGCGGCGTCTACTTCGTGCCGGCGTTCGCCGGGCTCGGCGCCCCGCACTGGGATCAGTACGCGCGCGGGACGCTCGTCGGCCTTACGCGCGGGACGACGAAGGCGCACATCGCGCGCGCCGCGCTGGACAGCATCGCCTTCCAGGTGATGGACGTGCTGAAGGCGATGGAGGCCGACGCGAAGATCAGGCTGAAGGAGCTGCGCGTCGACGGCGGCGCGAGCGCGAACGACCTGCTCATGCAGCTCCAGGCGGACATGCTCGGCGTTCCGGTGGTGCGGCCGCGGGTGTCGGAGACGACCGCGTTAGGCGCGGCCTATCTCGCCGGTCTCGCCGTCGGCTACTGGAAGAGCCAGGCGGACATCGCGCATCAGTGGCAGGCGGACGCGCGCTTCGCGCCGGAGATCAAAGCGGCGGAGCGGAAGCGGATCGCCAGCGGATGGGAGAAGGCGCTCGAGCGGGCGAAGCGGTGGGAGGAGGCGTGATAC
>DATAIN010000443.1:0-9344 GCA_036262635.1 Gemmatimonadaceae bacterium
GGCCCCAAAATCACTTCAAGGCCGTGGCGGTTGGACAACAGGAGCCACGAAGGGCATGGAGGGGGTTGTGGAAGCTGTTGCTCTTCCACAACCCCTTCGTGCCCTTCGTGCCTTCTGTTTTCATCAGCCCAGCAAGAAGGATCCACGCCGATCCGCGTCGATCCGCGTGCGTCGTTGCCGGGCGCCGAGTGGAGCGGGGGACGACGGCGACGCGTTAGGCGCGGCCCGCGGGGGAGGCGGCCCGCCGGGCTCCCCCGCCCGCACCCCCGGGCAGTAGTCCTCCCAGCGCTGCATCTGCATGACCGAGCGCAGCCGATGCACGCTGTCGGCGCGCCACCAGCCTAACGTGCGACCGCCGCGCGCGACCAGCCACCACTTCTCGGTGAGCGGCTGCGAGCGGGCGACGGCGCGCGAGGTGTCGGCCATCGCGGAGGCGCCGAGCGCGCTGTAGTCGGGCGGGCCGCCCCAGAACTCGGCGCCGCTCGTCAGCTTGCCGCGCGACCAGTAGTACCAGGAGCCGAGCCCCAGATACTGCAGCAGGTAGACCGTGTCGCCCGCGGCGAGGCGGAGCGTGTCGCCGCGCGGGATCGGATCGCCGGTGTCGGAGTCGGGGTCCGAGTCGAGGATGATGGGTTGCTTGACGAAGATCATCCCCGGGCGGAGGACATGGATGTCGGTGCGGCGCACGTCGACCGAATCACCGCGACTCACGCGCGCGACGACGGCCGCGTCGCCCGTCGGCGATGCGTGCAGATCGACCGGCGCGCAGGCGAAGGCGCGGAAGGTGGTCTCGCAATCCTCGCCCTCGCATGACGTCGAGAAGATCACCGGGAAGCGGGGTCGCCTGTCGGCGCCGACGCGAACGCCGGTGTCGGCGGGGAGGACGACGGAGTCGCGCGCGAGCGGCGCGGCAGTCGTGTCGGCGGAGAGCGTCGCGACGGCGGTGTCGACCAGCGCGGCGGGAGTGGTGTCACGCGCGGCCGCGGGCTTCTGCTCGACCGAGCATGCGACCAGCAGGACGCCCGCCACGAGCGCGAGAGCACGCGCGCTCACTCGTCGCGCAGCCCCTTCGTCATGAACACGCTGTTCGGATCCTCGCGATAATCCCCGAAGGGCCCGCACTCGACGAAGCCGTGGCGCGCGTAGAGCGTGCGCGCCGGCGCGAAGTAGTCCCACGATCCCGTCTCCAGGCTGAGTCTCGACATGCCACGGGCTCGCGCCTCGGCGACGATGTGGCGGAGCATCGCGCTCCCGACGCCGCGGCCCCGCATCGACTCGGCGGTGTGCATCGACTTCACCTCGCCGTGGCCGGGAGAAAGCTGCTTGAGCGCGCCGACGGCGGCGAGGGTCTCGCCCTCCCACGCCGACCAGAAGATGATCCCCGGCGCGCGGAGGCCGTCGAGGTCGAGCGCGTGCGCGCTTCCCGCGGCGGTCTCGGCGCGCGCCCGTGTCAGATGCGACTCGAGCAGTGCGACGACGCGCGGGTCGTCGAGGCCGCCCTCGCGGATCTCCATGGCCGCAACGCTACGGAGAGCGGGAGGGCGGCGCAACCGGCGCGCCCGCTCAGTGCTTCGCGTGACGCAGCGAGATGAGCACGACGCCGTTCGTCCCGCGCGGTCCGTAGATCGCCGACGCGGCCACGTCGCGCAGCACTTCCACGCGCACGACGTCTCCCGGGGGGATCGCCATCAGGAAGTCGCTCAGCATCGCGCCGCCGGGAAGCGGATCGCCGTCGACCACGACCAGCGGCTCGTTGCCGTACATGCTCCCCGGCCCGCGCAGCCGCAGCGCGACGCCGCCCCCCGCCACGTGCTCGACCGTCAGGCCGGCGATGCGGCCCTGGAGCAGCTCGACGAGCGTGCCGACCTGCGGGCGACGCGACTGGTCGGCGAGCACGAGTGTGCTCGTGGCCGCGCTCGCCGGCAGCGCGTCGACGCGCGCCGTCCCGTTCGCGGCAGTGGATGCACAGCCCGCGGCGAGCGTGAGCGCGAGCAGCCGCGTCGAGATCGTCTTTCTGGATCGTGGTATCGTCATGGGGCCCTCCCTGCCCGGAGGCGCACGTGATCGTGCGTCCGTGCCGATGCGACAACGCCGCGCAGTCGAGCGTTGCGCAGTGGGAGGTGACGATGCTGTCAGGCTCTCGCGAAGGGCGCGGCCGGGCTGTCAGCGTCGCTCGACGAGGGCGGCAAGCTGTGCGGCGACGGTTGTCCAGCCGTCGTGAAAGCCGAGCTCCTCGTGCATCCTCCGGTCGTCGCCGCTGCGGTGCATCACGTGCGCGAAGTAGTCCGTGCCCTCCGGATGCTCGCGAAACGAGATCACCGCGGTCATGAACGGATGCTCGGCGGGCCGCCAGCCGCCGACGAGCGCGTTGGTGAAGACGATCCGCTCGAGCTGCTCGACGGCGAGGAAGCAGCCGCTGAGATGTGGCGCGAAGGGCTCGCCGTTCTCGCTGATCTGCGTGACGAGTGCGCCTCCCGGGCGGAGGTCCATCTCGACGACCTTGCACCGCGCGGGAGCGGGGATCCACCACTGCTCGAAGCTGGCGGGGTCGGTCCAGGCGTTCCAGACGGCGGCGCGTGGAGCCCTGATGATGCGGGAGACGGTGAGGTCGAGCTCCGGGTCGACGGCGCGGATCATCGCGAAGGTCCTCTCCGGTGGGCGGTGGTGACGAGCTGCTCGAGCCGATCGGTGCGCGCCTCCCAGAGGGTGCGCTGCGCCGAGAGCCAGCTCTCGGCGGCCGTGAACGGCTTGCGCTCGAGGACGCAGGTGCGGACGCGTCCTTCCTTCCGCGTGCGGATCAACCCGCTGTCCTCGAGCAGGCGGATGTGCTTCATGAAGGAGGGGAGCGCCATGTCGAAGGGTTCGGCCAGCTCGCTGACCGTCGCCGGGCCTCTGCCGAGACGGCCGAGCACCGTCCGGCGAGTGGGGTCGGCGAGGGACTGGAAGATGTCGTCGAGGCGGTCCGAATGCTGAGCCATGAGGCTAAGTATTGCTGCGGGGTGATGGTTAGCGCAAGGGCTAAGTGATGGCTGCCGGCTGCCGGGTGCCGGGTGTCGGGTGTGGGGGGGGCGGCGGCTTCGTGCTCGCGGGGAAGGCCTCGCGTCCGCCCGGCCGCTCCCCTTGCGTCCCTTCGCGGCGCGGACCAACTTCGGCGCCTAACGTGCCGTGAGGAGCGTGCGGATGATCCGGTGGCGACGTCTGATGCGGGGGCTTGTTCGGGCAACGGTGCTCGCGATCGCGGGCGCGATGAGCGGCCGTGCCGCCGCTGCGCAGGCGGATGGGCCGCGCGCGTTCAGCATCTACATCGATTGCAGCGACTTCTACTGCGATCCGGACTTCTATCGCACGGACATCACCTTCGCCGATCACGTGCGGGAGCGGACGGCGGCGGACGTGCACATTCTGATCACCAGCCAGCGGACCGGCGGGGGAGGGAGAGTCTACAGCCTCGCCTTCTACGGGCAGCACCGGTTCGCCGCGGTGAACGACACGCTCTCGGTCACCACGCCGCAGGGCGCGACGGAGGACGAGCAGCGGCGGGCGCTCGCGCGGACGATCAAGCTCGGGCTGGCGCGCTACCTCGCGCGGACGAGCGCGGCGGCGCGGGTGACGCTCGCGGTCGCGGCACCCACCGACTCGGTCGCCGCGCCGGCGAGGCGCGACCCGTGGAACGCGTGGGTCTTCCGGATCGGCGCCAACATCAACGCGTCGCGCGAGCACGACTTCAAGAGCGACTACATCTACGGCAGCGTCAACGCCTCGCGGCTCACCGAGCGGTGGAAGACCAACCTCCGCGTCAACGAAAACTACAGCGGGCAGGCGTTCACCATCGACGCGGACCGTGTGGCCAGCGTGCGACGGGACTACGGGGGCGCGATGCAGCAGGTGCGCAGCATCGGCAAGCGCTGGGCGGCGGGGCTCACCGCGAGCGCGGGCTCGTCCACCTTCCTGAACGAGCATCTCGTGGCCAGCGTCGCGCCGGCGCTCGAGTACAACGTCTACCCGTACGCGGAATACACGCGGCGCGCGCTCGTCTTCCAGTACAGCGTCGGCGGCCGCTACCTGCTGTACAACGACACGACGCTCTACTTCAAGACGTCGGAGACGCGGCCCTTCGAGGCGATCAACGTCGTCCTGTCGCAGAAGCAGAAGTGGGGGTCGGTCGAGCTGGACGTCAACGGCTACCACTACCTCGACGATCTCGCCAAGAGCCGGCTCACGTACTACGCACAGGCCGACGTCCGCCTGTTCAAGGGTCTGAGCCTCACCCTCTTTGGCGATTACACGGTGCTGCACGACCAGATCTATCTCGCCAAGGGGAACCTGACGCGCGAGGAAGTGCTCCTGCGGCAGTCCCAGCTCGCGACGAGCTACCGCGCCTTCGTCTTCGCGGGGCTCAACTACACCTTCGGCTCGGTGCTCAACAACGTCGTCAATCCACGATTCTCGAGTGCGCTGAGCTCCTTCTGACGTCCGGGGCACCGGGACCATTCCGCGATGCACCGCCGCGCGTTATGGTAGAGCCCAACGCGATTGCAACCAGGCATCAAGGAGCGACCATGTCGATGAATCGCCTCGTCCCGCGCCGGCTCGCGGCGGCCACGCTCACCGCGCTCGCGATGGTGGTCGCCGGCGCGTCCTGCGGCAGCGGTCCGAACCCTCGCCCCGCACCCGCCGACGCGGACACCCCCGGTGGCAACATCGAGGCGCTGCTCGCGGGCAAATTCCCCGGCGTCATCGTGAAGACGGCGGGCGACGGGGTGCAGATCCTGATGCGCGGCGGACCCGGCTCCTTCTCCGCCTCGGAGGAGCCGCTCTACATCCTCGACGGGACCCCGCTCCCGTCGGGAATGGGTGGCCGGGTCCCCGTCAGCGCCTACGACATCCAGAAGATCGAGGTGCTGAAGAACCCCGCGGACATCGCCATCTACGGAATGCGCGGCTCGAACGGGGTCATCCGGATCACCACCAAGCACGCACACTGACGAGGAGGGACGAGGGGCAGAAGCTGGGGCAGGACGAGGAGAAGAAATGTGGAAGATGAGCGAGGCTCACTCATCATTCCACATTTCTTCCCCTCGTCCTGCCCCACCTTCGTGTTTCGCGAAAAGCCCGGGCTCAGGGCGTCTTCGTCGCTTCCGAGTGCAGGACGAGCACCGAGTCGGCGGTCTTCACCTTGTAGTGCGCGACGGTGTGGCCGATGAGCTTCCCCTCCTCGAGGTGGTAGGTCGTCGTAGACGTCACGGTGACACCCTTGCGCCGCACGCTGGGGAAGGGCTCGGAGACCGTCATGACGCTGTCGCCGCTCATCTGCACGTGGAGCGGCACCGTGTGCCCGCCGACGATCATCGTCCAGCCGGTGGTGTCGGACTTCGCGTTGATCGTCTGCTCGGTGGCGGTGGTGTCCTTTCCTTCGGCGGGACGGGAGAGGCCTTTCCACGTGCCGGCGAAATCGGCCAGCGTCGGATTGCTGGCGGCACGCGTGGTATCGACCGCGCCGGTCGATGAGTCGGCGGTCTTCTCACCGGATCGTGCGCAGGCGGCGACGAGGGCGGCGAGACACAGCGCGGAGAGGCAGGAGGTGCGCATCGTGAGCTCCCTGTTCGGGTGACGCTCGTATCGCCCATCGGGGCGAGCGAGGCGGCCGGCATCGAACGCGAACATGCAACGATACGAGTTCCGGCGCCGCTGTCAAACCTCGGTGATGCCGACAGCCCGATGCTTGCGGACGGCCCCGGGACGATGCACCATCGAATGCTGCGCGCCGTACCGCGCGCGGCGGCTGTCCGGCTCGAAACCCTGCGCAGCGCGAGGGAGATCATGACGACAACCGCCGGCCGCATCTCGCCCTTCACCGCGCCAGCGACCGCGATCCTCGCCCCCGACGGAACCGTCGCGGCAGCGCGCATCGCGTCGATCGACGTCGTGCGCGGGCTCGCGATGGTCCTGATGGCGATCGACCACGTGCGTGTCTATTCCGGCCTGCCGGCGGGCGGGCCGACGCCGGGGATCTTCTTCACGCGCTGGATCACGCACTTCGTCGCGCCGGCGTTCGTCTTCCTCGCCGGGACATCGGCCTGGCTGTACGGCCGACGGGTCGGAAGCAGACGCGCGCTCTCCCGGTATCTGCTGACGCGCGGCCTCGTGCTCGTCGCGCTCGAGCTCACCGTGATCCGCGTCGCGTGGACCTTCAACCTCGACTTCGCGCACTACATGCTGGCCGGGGTGATCTGGATGATCGGCCTCTGCATGATCCTCATGGCCGCACTCGTCTGGCTGCCGCAGGCCGCGATCGCGGCGCTCGGCGTCGGGATCATCCTCCTCCACAACACGAGCGACCTGCTTGGCCTCGGTGAGATGGCGCAGTCGAGCAGCGTGCCCTGGCTCTGGCAGATCCTCTACTTCGGCGGGCCGATCGGATCGGAGCAGGGACCCCTGCTCGCGGTGCTCTTCGTGATCGTGCCGTGGATCGGAGTGATGGCGGCGGGCTACGCGCTGGGTCCGGTGATGGAGATGAGCGCCGGGCGCCGGCGGCGGATCTGCCTGACGTTAGGCATGGGGGCGATCGCCGCCTTCCTCGCGTTGCGGACGATCGATCGCTACGGCGACCCGCGCCACTGGCGGCAGGCGCCGCCCCCCGCCGGCGCTCCGGCGGCGGCGAGCGGAGCGCCCGCTCCCGGCGCCGCCGCGCCACGTCCCGCGATGCCCACCGCGCTGCGCTTCCTCAACACGTCGAAGTACCCGGCATCGCTGCTCTTCCTGCTGATGACGCTCGGCCCGATGCTCGTGCTGCTCGCGCTCGCCGAGCGCGCGCGCGGCGCGGTGGCGCGGACGCTCGTCGTCTTCGGGCGTGTGCCCTTCTTCTACTACCTGTTGCACATCCCGCTGATCCACGCGCTGGCGTGCGTCGTCTCGCTGCTGCGCACGGGGCGGATCGATCCGTGGCTCTTCGCGAACCACCCGCTGATGAACCCTCCCGCTCCCGCGGGCTACACCTGGCGCCTCGCCCTGCTCCATGCGGTGTGGGTGCTGGCGGTCGCGCTCCTCTACTTCCCCTGCCGCTGGTACGCGGAGTGGAAGGCGACGCACCGCGGGTCGGTCGTGGCGCGGTACCTGTAGCGCGCGCGAAGTCATGTCGCGAAGCGAGACCGCGTTCCTCTTCGACCTCGACGGCACCCTCGTCGACAGCGTCTACCAGCACGTCCTCGCCTGGCGGCAGGCGCTCGAGGCGGAGGGGATCGCGCTCTCGGTCTGGCGCATCCACCGCAAGATCGGGATGAGCGGGGGGCTGTTCACGAACATGCTGCTCCGCGAGACGGGGATGGAGATCGATCCCGGCCAGATCGAGCGGCTGCGCCAGCTGCACGCCGAGAACTACAGGCGCCTCGCGGTGGACGTCCGTCCGCTGCCGGGAGCGCGCGAGCTGCTCGCCTTCCTCTCGGAGATGGGGATTCCCTGGGCGATCGCGACGAGCGGGCGGATGGAGACCGCCGGCCCGGTGATCGACGCGTTAGGCGTCGATCGCGCGCGGACGCCGGTGGTCACCCGCGACCAGGTGCGGTACGCGAAGCCGGATCCGGATCTCTTCCTCGCCGCCGCCGAGCGGCTGGGCGTGCCGATCGAGATGTCCACCGTCGTCGGCGACGCGGTGTGGGACATGCTCGCCGCGCGGCGGGCGCGCTCGCTCGGGATCGGCCTCCTCTCCGGCGGGTACGGCCAGGAGGAGCTCGAGCGCTCGGGCGCCTATCGCGTCTTCGAGGATCCCGCCGAGCTGCTCGCGCACATCGACGAGGTGGGCGGGCGCCGCTGACCGGGTCAGCCGGTCCGGCCGCCCTTGCTCGGCACGCCGAGCTCCTTCGCGAAGACGCCCTTGTAGCGACTGACCTCGCTCCGCTCGCGATCGAGCTCGGGGATGTCCATCCGCGCGAAGCCGAAGCGCGCGAAGAACGCCTCGTCGTTGCTCACCGCGAAGAGGATGCTGTACTCGCGCTTCGTCGCGAGATCGATCGTCGCCTCGACCAGCGCGCGGCCGAGCCCGAGCCCCTGCGCGGTGGGCGAGACGGCCAGCGAGCGGAGCTCGGCGATGCTCGGGGAATACTCGTCGAGGTGGACGCAGCCGATGACGCGGTCCTCGTCGTCGGTGGCGACGATGAACTCGTGGCAGTAGGTGGTGACGAAGTCCACCGAGCGGGCAAGGAGGGTCCCGCTCGGGACATAGTGGTCGATCAGGGCGCTGATCGAGGCGGCGTCGAACTCGGTGGCGCGGCGGACTTTCATGTCGATAATGTACTGCGCTGCGGCGAGCGATTGAGGGTCGAGCTGGCGAGGGATAAGATAGCGTCCATGACACCGGCCCTGGCCATGCTGCTCGAGGAGCTGGAGCGCTTCGGCGCCGAGAACGACGCGCGGGAGGAGGTGCGGGAGCGGCGGATGCTAAACATCACCGCCGACACCGGACCATTCCTCGCCCTGCTGGTGCGGGCGACGCGAGCAACGCGAGTGCTCGAGATCGGGACCTCCAACGGCTACTCGACGCTCTGGCTCGCCGACGCGGCGCGCGACACGGGCGGGCGCGTTACGACGGTCGAGCGCTCGCTCGCCAAGGTCGCGATGGCGCAGGCGAACCTGGAGCGCGGCGGCCTCGACGGAGTCGTCCGCGTGGTGAACGCTGACGCGGGTGACGTGCTCGCCGGTCTCCCCGACGCATCCTTCGACTTCGTCTTCCTCGACTCGGATCGCGGGCGATACGTGGAATGGTGGGCTCACCTCTCGCGCGCGCTCGCCCCGGGCGCGCTGATGGTGGTGGACAACGCGACGTCGCACGCCGCCGAGCTGGAACCGCTAATCGCGGCGGTGGACCAGCGGGCGGGATTCACCCGCGCCCTCGTTCCGCTCGGCAACGGGGAGCTGCTGGTACATCGCAGCGCCAACGTGAAGAACACTCAGCCTGGAGCGACACGATGACGGCATCGACGGGGATCGACGGCACGCCCAGCCGCCGCCGCGGGCGCGGGACGCTCGCCGTCCTCGCCGGCCTGGTGCTGAACGTCGTGCTCGGGCTGGGGATCGACGCGATCCTCCATGCGACCGGCGTCTTTCCGCCGTGGGGACAGGCGATGGACGACAGGCTCTTCGCGCTCGCGGCGGCGTACCGGATCGCGATCGGCATCGCCAGCGGCTGGCTCGTCGCTCGTCTCGCTCCCGACCGCCCGGTGAAGCACGCCGTGATCCTCGGCGTGATCGGGACGATCATCAGCGCGGCGGGTGCGGCCGCGACCTGGAACCGCGGCGCCGAGTTCGGGCCGCACTGGTACCCCGTGCTGCTCACGCTGAGCGCGATCCCC
>DATAIN010000444.1:0-2584 GCA_036262635.1 Gemmatimonadaceae bacterium
AACTCGATCGCGACGTTGCAGCTCGCCGCGCCGCCGAAGACGGAAAGCGCGAGCAGAGGATCGACCGCGCGGAGCCCGCCCTGGATGAAGTTGCCGAGCTGCTCCTCGGCGTAGGCGATCCCGCCGAGGGCAGTGCCCATCATCGCGCCGACGCGCTCGCGATCCTCCTTCGCCAGGTCGAGCGCGGCGTCCTCGATCGCAAGGCGCGACGCGGCGACGGCGAGCTGACCGAAGCGGTCGAGCCGCTTCGCGCGCTTCGCCTCCATGTGGTCGGTCGGGACGAAGTCGTCGATCTGCGCGGCGTTGTGGCTGCGGAAGATCGACGGGTCGAAGCGCGTCACCGTGCCCACCGCCGAGCGGCCCGCGCGCAGCCCGGACCAGAGGCCCTGCTCCCCGGTGCCGATCGGCGTGACGGCGCCGATCCCGGTGATCGCGACGCGCCGGCGGGTGAACGAGATCATCGGTTCTGCTCCTCTGCTGCGATGCGCTCCGCCGCGCGGGCGAGCCCGGCGAGGGTGCGCGAAGCGATTCCATGTACGAAGACGGGGCCGATCACCGCGCGCGCGGCGAAGGCTCCGATCACTGGCCAGCGTGGCCCGTCCCAGACGTGCACGATCCTCACATCGGTGCCGGACGCGCGCGGGGAAAACTCCCACGCGACCTCCATCCCCGTCGTGATACCCCCGATGTGACGAAAGCGGATCAGGGGTGCCACCGTTCCCCCCGCCGCAGCCGTCGTTCGCCCCGGCGAGATCGTCTGCATCTCCGAGCGCCAGAAAGTCGGCCAGTTCAGAGGGCCGAAGGGGCGGTTGGCGGACATCTCGACGATCCCGCCGTCGCGGCCGTCGCGATGGGTGAAGCGCACGAAGCGATAGTGCGCGAGGTGCGACGGCCAGCGCTCGACGTCGCGCGCCAGCTCGAAGATGGTCGCGAGCGGCGCGCGAACGTGGACGGCGTCGACGGTGGTCATCCGCCGTCCCGCGGGCATCGGGCCGAGCTCCACCGGCGGCATCGAGGGCGCTTCGGGGCGATGGGCCAGCTTCACGGACGCGGCGTCCACGTCGCCGTGACGCGCCAGCCGAGGCGCCGCCTGACGTGCGGCGCGCGGTGCAGGGCGCGGATCACGTGCGCCCCGAGCTCGCGGCTGGTGAAGCCGCGGAGCACCGAGACGACGCCATCGTGCCGGCTCACCGGATGGAAGCCGAGCGGGAACGAGGCGAGCCAGATGCCCGCCGCCGCGATCCAGCTCCGTCGCAGGTCGGAGATGATGACACGCAGCCGCGCGACGCGATCGAGCTCGCGCAGCACGTCGGCGATCCCGGCTTCGGGAAAGTGATGGAGAAGCTGCGAGCAGACGACGACGTCCACCGACCGGTCGGCGAGCGGTAGCGAGCGGACATCGCCGGCGAGGGCGACGTCGAGCTTCGCGCCCGCGGCGTGCACGAGGGTGAAGGCGTTGTCGAGGCCGTAGGTCGTCAGGGTCACGCCGCGCTGCCGCGCCGCCTGCCGCGCCGCGACCGGGATGTCGGCCGCGCCGGTGCCGACGTCGAGGAGGGTGAGCCGCTGGCCGACGTGCTCGCCGAACATCGGGCAGAGCTCGCGCAGCACCGCGCGCGTGCCGCCGAAGAGCGAGTTGGCGCGCGCGACGTCGTGGAGCGAGCGGCGGACGACCTCGTCAGGGATCCCCGGCGTCTCGAGGGTCTCGACGCCGCGGTGGCGAGTCGGGGTGAGGGTCGCGGTCATCCGCCTAACGCTCCAGCTGGGCGTAGCCGCCGCGGTAGTAGAGGAGCGGCCGCTCGTTCGCCGCGCTCGCCGCCTCGACCTCGCCGACCACAATCAGATGGTCGCCCGCCTGGTGGCGCGCCACGACGCGGCACTCGAGCAGGGCGAGCGCGCCGTCGAGCAGCGCGACTCCGCTCTCGCCGCGCGTGAAGCCGACCCCGTCGAAGCGGTTGACGTGCGCCGCGAAGCGGCGCGACAGCGCCTCCTGCTCCGCGGCGAGGATACTCACCCCGAAATACGTCGCGTGCTCGATCACCGGACGCAGCGAGGCGTCGTCGCCGATGCAGACCATCACGAGCGGCGGCGCGAGGCTCACCGAGCTGAACGCGCTGACCGTCATCCCGTGGTCGCGCCCACCGTCGTAGGTCGTGACGACGGTGACGCCGGAGGCGAAGCGGCCGAGCACGGCGCGGAACGCATCGGGATCGAGTGTCATGCGGGTAGGAGAAGGAGCCGGGCCAGATACGAGGGGCGGAGCACCTCACGCGGAGGCACGAAGTCCCCCGTGACGCCGACGAGGAGATCGGCCATGTCGCGGTGGCGCGACAGCACGGACGCCGCGCGTTCGAGGAGGGCAGGGAAGGCGACCGCGGTGCCGATCATCCGCTCGACCAGCCACTTGCCGCCGAACTCGTGGCGACGCGCGCGCGCGTATGCCTGGAGCGCCGTGCGCTCGCCTAACGGCGAGCCGGCGTCGAGCGCGGCGACGACGTAGGGCGCGAGGAGCTCCCCGCCGCGCAGCGCGGCGTAGATCCCCTCGCCGGTGAAGGGGTCGAAGAAGTCCGCCGCATCGCCGACCAGC